>JADFQH010000109.1 GCA_022561895.1 Methanobacteriota archaeon
GTGGGCAGGTGGGCAAGGGCCACGCGGGGGAACCGCGAGAGCCGCATCACGACTTGAGCTTGTAGCCGCTGGCGAGCACGCGGTGGCAGGCGAACAGCAGGCAAAGGTTCAGGCCGATCACCACGGCGAACCCGGTGGCGAGCGAGCCGTCGGCGACGCCGATGAAGCCATAGCGGAAGCCGTCGATCATGTAGAACACCGGGTTGAACTGGCTCACCGCGTGCCACACTCCGGGCAGGCGCTCGACCGAGTAGAAGGTGCCCGAGAGGAACGCCAGGGGGGTGACGACGAAGTTGGTCACCGCCGCGATGTGGTCGAACTTCTCGGCCCAGATGCCGCCCAGCGTGCCCACCAGCGACAGCGCCATCGACGCCCCCACCGCGTGAAAGACGATGTATTCCGGATGCTGCGGCGCGAGCGTGGCGAAAGGCTGCATGACGATCACCAGCACGACGAACGTTCGCTCGATCAGTTTGTAGTTACCAGTCCAGAGGAGTCCGGCAGCGATAAGTCCGATCAGCGGTCCCCAGACGCTCGCGTCGATCCCGGTGATCGTTGCTAATCCAGCGGCTCCGCCGACGATGTTGCCGGTCTGAAACGCCGCCGTACCGATCCCGATCGCGCTCACAACGAGGATGACACTCGCGGTCTTTGTGACTGGATTGCTGAACTCGTCTCTGAGCGCTTCGCCCAGTCCTTCCCGAGAAACAAGCCCGAGCCGCGCGCTCATCTCTTGGAGGACGAGCGTCGCAAGCACGGAAAACGCGATCGTCCAGACCAGCACGTAGGCGTACTCCGCGCCGATGACGCTCGCGGTGGTCACTGTACCGGGACCGACGAACGCCGCCGCGACGATGGCTCCCGGCCCGATCGCTCGCAGCCGATCCATCAGTGCCATTCTCTCTCATCCATGCTATGGCATCACGAAATCAGGGAGAGGGTATCAAGGTTGTTAAGCGGCGTTCATACGCACGACAGCACGTGTATGAACCCGCTCACCTCTCTTCTCGGCGGGTGAGCAGCGCCTTCGCGACCCCCTCTTCGATCTCGATCTCGAAGGACAGATCGGTAGTCGAGCGCTCGATAAACCGGAGCATGAACCGTTTGGTCGGTTCGGAGGGGAAAACGACGTGGTAGGTGTCGTTTTCGACGCCGCGAACGGTGAGAAAGCCACATAGCGAGAGCCATTCAAGCACCTCGTCAAGATCGGAAAATCGCTCTGCGTACTCGGCGGCGTGGAAATCTGCGACTCGGTCCGTCGCTGCAATGAATTCGGGATCGGGTTCGCCACCGCGATAGACGTGATCGAGAAAGCAGTGGAGGAAGTCCACATCGAGCAGGACGTGCTCGCCGGTCGAGAGCAGGCGATGGTACTGTTCGAGATTCGCGCTCACGTCCGTTTCGGCGGCTTCGATGTTCGCGGAGTAGAAGGTCAGCGCCCGTCGGATCACCGCGCTCTGGCCTTTTCCGGTTTCAGCGAGAAGGGCGTCCAGAGCGGTACGCGACTCGGGGTCGAGCGACGCCGTCACACGGTCGGTCATACCGCGATTGTCGCGCGCGAGGGGTTATAATATCGTCAGAACGAGCCGCGCCGGTAGAGCCAGACGTCGATCCCCGTAAGCAAGAGCGCGAGTATGAGGATTCCGGCAGCAACGGTCGGTTCGCCGAGCGAGAACGCATACAGTGCGACGCCGAGCAACAGAATATCGAGAAAGGCGATCATCAGGAGCATTCCTCCAAGGCCGCCGCCGTCACTCTCGTTTTCGGTTTCATTCCCGCCGTTCTCGCTCATGGTTCGTGCTTCGAGGCGACGATACTATAGGGATTATCGTCGAGACTCACCGAGTTCCCGTTCACTCACCGGCCGACGTAGATCGTGCGAGTGCACGAAACCACCGGCTGGCGACGATAATCCCTACATACCTTCGGCTACGCGCCAGATGGACCGGTGGCCCAATGCAGAAACGGTATACCCAAACCGATTGTGTGGTGATACTGTCGGCTGTAAGTCGCCAAAGATGATCGCTGCACCGGGGGTGTGAGAATTTTCATACAGTTACAGCCGACAGTATGAGTATGCCGGGCGCACGCATCAAGACAGGTGAGCGAGTCACGCTCCGAACCGTCGAGCGCGAGGACGTTCCGTTCCTCCAGCGCGGAACCGCCAACCCGGAGCTTCGGTATCCGCTTGGGTCTCGACTCATGAACCAGGAACAGATCGAACGTGAGATACTGGACGACGGCAAGGACCAGTTCTTGGTCTGTCTCGACGGGGAAAACGCCGATCCTGCCCCACTCGACGAGGACAGCGAGACTCCTCCGGAGTCTCGGGCGAACGGCTTCGCCGTCAACGACGTGAGGCCGATCGGAGCGATCTTTGTGGAGGACGCAGAGTGGCGACGACCTGAACTCGTGTATTGGCTCGTTCCGGAGGTCCACGGCGACGGATACGGTACGGAGGCTCTTTCGCTCGTTATCGATTACGTTTTTCGGGCGTATGACCACCCCGCAGTAGGGGCAGGAGTCTACGAGTTCAACGAAGCATCCCGAGGTCTTCTTGACTCCCTCGGCTTCTCGAAGGAGGGACGAACCCGAAAGGACCGTTTTATCGACGGTGAGTACGTCGATACGATTCAGTACGGACTTCTCCGAAAGGAGTGGCGAGAACGGGGTTGAGGGCTCACCTGATCGGGAGTTCGATACTGGCAACCGTCACGCCCAGTAGATCTCTCGAAGTCTGATCACGTTCGGTGGCTGTATAATGATCTGCCTCGCTCAGTCCGCCGTGCTCACGATCTTGATTACGTCGCCCTCCGCTAACTCGTGGCCCACCCCTATCCGTCGGAAGGACTGGCAACTCGACCACGAAGTTTCGACGATGCGGGATCTCTGGAGATCGGTCCAACTCGTCGTATCGGTCAGGTCGCTGTGTTTACGAGTGGGACTGCCCCGTGGCAATTTCGATTCACTTCGATCACGAAGTCTGGTTAAAGCAAACGAGGAGAGTTCCAGTTCGTAGTGGGTCCGGTGTCTCTTGTTGGTCCGAGTTGTCGTAGGTATAGAGGGAGTCCGTCGCTACGCGAACGAGACCAGTTTCGTCGACAGCGTACACGGCCGCCTCACCGAACGCTTCCGTGGTGGCAAGTCTCCCCTCGGAGTACGTACTCAGATCGACGAGAAAGTCGAGGCGGACGACGGCAATACCCTCGTGATAGTCGAACAGTTCGGTTTCCTCGATACGAACATTGAAGCCGACGAGGCTCTCGCCGCTAGAACTGACGAACTCGTTCTGTTGGTATGCTTTCTCGTGTGTTCGGACGAACGAGGGGACGGTGTCGACGTTGAGTGCCTCTGGAGGGGTCGGATACGCGGTCGATCCCACGCTCTCGTGGCCGCCGTTTTGTGCAACACCTGCCTCGACGTTGGGTTCTGGACGAAACGCATCCGAACAATCGAACTGTTCGGAAATCGTGGACTCGCCACCGTTGTACTCGTGGTTCTCGTTATTTGGATAGCCATCATCTCTCCCACCGATTACATTGCTATCGAGACAGCCGACGAGAGAAGATGAGAGCGCAACTCCAGCGCCAGCAAGGATCGTTCGTCTTCTCATATAATGTATATATTTTAAACAGGCAAAATGTTTTCTCCGAAATCAAACAGCGAGAGAATTCCACCGTTTATTGCGGGAGAAAACATCACGCCACAGTTAGAACGGACATAACGGGTGGGCGTCAGTTCGCCGTGCTCACGATCTTGATCACGTCGCCCTCCGCTAACTCGTGGCCCTCCCCGATTCGGCGGTTCGAGCGGGCATCTACAGCATGCAGATAGCCCCCGCCGATGTCGGAGTGGACGGCGTACGCGAGGTCCTTTGGCGTCGAGTCAGTCGGAAGCAAAAAGGCATCGGGAAGGACGTTTCCCTGCCCGTCGGTCCATCTCGTTTCGTTCTGGACCGGGTAGGTCGTCATGTGATCGAGCAGGTCGTAGACCGCGCTGTCCAGCGCCGCCTGCACGCCGGTCCCCTCGTACTCGTCCATCGTTTCGCGTAGCTCCTCTAACCTCGTGCGCTGGCTCTCGCTCACCTCGCCTGCGATCTCGAAATCGGGATCGCCGGGATCGTAGGTAATGAGTCCGGCGTCGGCTCCTTTCCGAAGCGCGAGTTCGCCCTCCGCGGTGGTGGGAATCACGCGCTGTTCGTCATCCGCGCCAGCGTCACGCAGTCGCTCCAGATTCTCGGCGGGCGCGATGTCGGCCTTGTTCGCGGCGACGATAATCGGCTTTGTTCGTGCGCGAACCAGCCGAGCGAGTGCTTCTCGATTTTCATCACCCCACTCGCGCGGGTTCTCGGGGTATTCGAGATCTCGAAGGACGGCCGCCACGTCCGCCTCGCTCGCGCCAAAACCTGTGAGAACGTCGGTGATCGCCTCGTCGATGTCGAATCCAGGAGAGCGCGACTGGCGTTCGACCCCCTCCCAGTTACGCTCGATGATCCCCGCAAGCCAGCGATCCATCTCCTCTTCGATGAAATCGATCTCCTCGACCGGATCGTACTCGCCGATTTCGACCGGCTCGCCCTCAGCGTTCGTCCCTCCAGAAGCATCAACAACGGTGATGATCGCGTCGGCGTTCGTCAGCGCGTCCAGAAACTGGTTGCCCAATCCTCTTCCCTCGTGTGCGCCCGGCACTAATCCTGCAACGTCGATCAGCTCGACCGGGACGTACCGTTTTCCGTTCCGACAGTTCTCGTTGCCACAGCGCTCGGAGAGCGCGAGACACGGACACTCGGTTCGGACGTAGCTCACCCCCCGATTTGAATCGATCGTCGTAAAGGGGTAGTTCGCCACGTCGACCTCCGCGCGGGTCGCGGCGCTGTAGAACGTGGATTTTCCGGCATTGGGCTTGCCAGCGAGCGCGAGTGTGAGCATAGCTGTGCTACCGCCGAGTCGGGGAACTGCCTTTCGGTCACAAGGTCGGTTGTC
Source organism: Methanobacteriota archaeon (assembly GCA_022561895.1). Classification (GTDB taxonomy): domain Archaea; phylum Halobacteriota; class Halobacteria; order Halobacteriales; family Halalkalicoccaceae; genus Halalkalicoccus. The sequence continues at coordinate 4,983 of JADFQH010000109.1, forward strand.
GTCCCGCAGGCGGTGATTGCTGACCTGCACGGGCGATCATCGGTACATAGGTACAACCGCCCGTATCAGTCGTCGGCAGGAGAGTCGTGCTGGCGTCCAACAAACGGCGTCGAAGAGAGTCCCTTCCGCCGGGCATCGAGTTCCGAAAGCCCGTACACCAGTCCGACGAGCAGCCCGAGACAGATCGGAATGAGGATTATCTGGGACAGGCCGGTCAGTCCATACAGGAGGTAGCCGACGGTGGCGACCGCGGCGGCGGTCAGCGCGTAGTAGATCTGGGTGCGGACGTGGTCGATGTGATCCGCTCCGGCAAAGGTCGAAGAGAGTACCGTCGTATCGGAGATGGGCGAGCAGTGATCGCCGAAGATCGCCCCCGAGAAGACCGCGCCCGTCGCGACCGCGAGCATCTCCGTCGAGCCACCCGAGACCTCCCACGCCAGTGGGATCGCCACGGGAGTAACGATCGCCATCGTTCCCCACGAGGTGCCGATCGAGAACGAGATAAAACCCGCGGCGAAGAGGATCACGATCGGGAGGAGCGTCGGCGTGATGATCCCTGCGGCGGCGTCGGTCACGTACGCACCCGTTCCGAGCGCTTCGGCGACCGCTCCGATCGACCACGCCAGCACGAGGATGGCGATCGCGTGCAGCATGAGACCGAAGCCGTCGAGCACCGTCTCCATCCCCTCGCTCAGCGAGAGGATATTATAAACCAACGCGAGGACGAGCGCGGTCCCGGCCATCGCAAAGGAACCCCAGACGAGCGCGCCGATGAAGTCCGCGTTCTCGGCCATTTCGAGTGTCGACGCACCGGACGAGTAGCCGCTCCAGGTCGCGCCGACGGCGACAACCACGACGAGCGCGAGGATCGGCAACAGGAAGGTTCGAAGCATCGGGTCTTCGACTTCGACCTCGCCCAGATCGTCCGTCATGCTCTGGAGGGGCTGTGCGCCGTCGCGGTTCACCTTGCCTGTACGCTGGGCGCGGTGTTCGGCGTCGAGCATCTCGCCGTAGTCCCGGCGCATGATGACGATGATCCCGACCATAAGTAAGGCAAAGAGACAGTAGAGGTTGTAGGGGATACTGCGAAGAAAGGTGAGGAATGCGGAGGGTGCTACGTCCGCGATTCCGGCAGCGTCGTAGCCCGTTTGGACCATGCTGATCTGGAAGGCGACCCAACTGGAGATCCCGAAGGTGGCGACGGGCGCGGCGGTCGAATCGAGTAGATAGGCGAGCTTCTCGCGGGACATGTTCGTCTCGTCTGCGATGTCCTTCATCGAGGAGCCGACGATGGCGGTGTTGGCGTAGTCATCGAAGAACCAGACCATCCCGAGAAGCCACGTCGCAACCCCGACTTTTCGATGGGAGTCGAGCCGACTGGTCGCGTAGTTCGCAACCGCAAGCGAGCCGCCCATCCGCCAGATGAGCGCGATCCCCGCGCCCAAAAGCGAGACGAAGACGATGATCTGGGCGTGAAAAACGTCGTCGCCGATCGAGCCGACGATCCATTCGAAGGTCTGGACGACTCCCAGACTCCCCGAGTAGATGATCCCACCCGACCACACCCCGATGAACAGCGACAGCAACGCCCGCCGGGTGACGATTGCCAGCACGATCGCGACAAGCGGCGGCACGAGCGATAGCGCCCCGAACTCGGTTGGCATACCCGCCAGTCGCTAAGCTATGTGTTAACACTTTCGACGACTCTGGCTGCTGTCGTTATCGAAACCAGGCTGGCGGCGGCTGCGTTCGCCCCTATCGGTCGGCTTTTTGCCCGAAGCCCGCAAACACGAGCATGGCAACAGCGTTCCTCTCACACGAGGAGCTCGTCGACTCCCTCGAGGACCACTCCTTCGAGCACCCACCAGCAATCGTCTGTAACGCCCACATCACCGGATTAGGAGTCGCCCGCGCGCTCGCGGCCCACGACGTGCCCGTGATCGCGGTCGACAGAAACGGCGACGGCGTCGCCCCCTCTTCGGAAGCCGTCGCGTTCACCGGGGAAGTGACCTATCCATTGGACGATCTGGACGGTTTTCGAGAGGATATCGAGGAGATCGCCGCGACAGTCTCCGGCGAGCCGGTCGCCTTCGGCTGTATGGATGAATGGGTCCACGCCTTTGCGAACGCCGAACCCGCAGGCGTCCAGCTGCCCTTTGCCGACAAGACGGTTGTTGATGCGGTCCTCGACAAGGAGTCGCTGTACGGGATCGCCGAGGATCTCGGCGTGCCCTACCCCGAGACCTACCGCCTCGCGGGGATCGGCGACGAGTCGCCCACCGCGGCCGCGGCGCTCGGCGATCCCCTCGCGCCCGAGGGCGTCCTCGACCATCTCGATTTTCCGTTCGTCGTCAAGCCGGCTCGAAAACGCGAGTTCGAGGAGGCGGTGGGGACGAACGTCCTCGAAGTCGCGAACGAAAGCGAGTACGCCGAGGTGATCGAAACGGTCCGCGAGGCGGATATCCGCGCCATGGCCCAAGAGCGCGTACCGATCGCCCAGGGGGAGGACTGCTCGCTGGCCTCGTACGTCCCGCCTTCGGGCGATCCGCTCACGTTCGTCGGCAACCCGCTCGTGCGCTACCCGCGCGCGTTCGGCACCTCCTGCGTCGTCGAGCGGGTGGATCGCCCCGAGATCGAGGAGCGCGCCCTCTCAGTCATCGACGAAACCGGCTACCACGGAATCAGCGAGTCGGAGTTCGTCTACGATCGGGAGCGAAAGGAGTACGTCCTGCTGGATATCAACACCCGCCCGTGGAAGTGGATCGGCCTACCCGTCACGGCGGGTGCGAACCTGCCGATGGCCGCCTACGCGGCGGTGACGGACGCGGAGTACGCCGCCTCCGGGCCGGCTGATGCGCGCTGGGTATACCTGCCCGACTACCTCGAACTGCTCGCGACCGACGACTCCTTCGGCGACGTTCTGACCGAAGATCAGTGGATCGCGCTCGTCTCCGGGAGCTTCGAGGAGGGCGGCGAACTGACGACGGGCGTCTACTCGCCCTCGGATCCCGGGCCTACCTACGACGCGATCCGGACGAAGTTCGGCGCGGTCGAGTACTACTGTTCGTGCTAGCGGGCTACGGCCCGTTCGTTCGAATACATGTCCGAAACCAGGACGGTGCAACGCCTAGTTCTTTGAGCATGGCGCGCCTGTCAGTACACAACAGTGAGTCGTTCACAGATGCCCGACGGGCCGCCGCGAAAGCGCGAGACATCGAACTGGCCACAGCGACTCATGCTGCTCGCGGGAATCGGGCTGTTCGTCGCCGGGATCGTTGCAACAGTAGGTATGCCCGCCCTCGATCTCGGCCTTGCGGGTACGTCGGATGACGAACCCGGCGACGACCCGCCCGGCGTCGACGAGCCTGCTGACGAGGAAGACGAGGCGGGCGACGATGGGCCGCCAGAGGACGACGGGAATGAGGACGCCGATCCATCCGAGGAGCCTCCACCGGGCGATGATGGCGACGACGCCGACACGCCGATCTTCGGCGGCGAGGACGAAGCCGAGCAGGCCGAGGAGACGGACGAAGAAGCGCCGGCTGACGAGGAGGACACCTACAGCTACTCGGCCACCGTCGAAGTCACGGCTGCCGATAGCGGCGAGCCCGTCGAGGGCGTGCCCGTCGAGTTCTATCCGGTGGATGAGGAGCCCGAACAGTACACCACTGACGAGAACGGCGAGGTGACGCTCGCGTTCGAACACGACGCGCCCGACGAGACGTTCGAGTACGTGCTCGCAGTCGGCGAGGGGGAACGAATCGTCGAGATCGAGCAGGGTGAACAGACCGAGCCGGTTGCGCTTTCGAGTGATCCCGATGAGGTGGATGGCGAGTGAGCA
>JADFQH010000110.1 GCA_022561895.1 Methanobacteriota archaeon
TCGACCAGGCGAACCGCGGCGCGGGGTCGTACAACACCCTCTTCGCCTCCACGGCGGACGCGGTCCTCGAGGTCGTGCGGCACGCCATCGAGGCGGTCGACCCCGACCCCGACGGTGAGGGCACCGACACGCTGCCCGATCTGGTCGACGCGTTCGTGACGTTCTTCACCGACTCGCGCCCGTTGGCTCGCATCTACCTCCAGCTCGCGCTGGCCCGCGGCATGACCGACCGCCGCGTCGCCGCGCGGGTCGGACGATCGCACGCGGCACGCGTGGAACGGTTCGCCGACGGCGAGATACCGGGCTTTGTCCACCTGTATCTCGGCCAGGAGGCGGTCGCCGTTGGCACCTGCGGCGCGCTCGAAGACGACGATTACATCGCGAGCACGCATCGCGGGCACGGCCACTGCATCGCAAAGGGACTCGACCCCAAGCTCATGATGGCCGAGTTATATGGTAAACGCGACGGCTACTGTAACGGGAAGGGCGGGTCGATGCATATCGCCGACGTCGATTCGGGAATGCTCGGGGCGAACGGGATCGTCGGCGCGGGACCACCCATCGCAACCGGTGCGGCACTCACGATCGACTACCAGGACAAAGAACAGGTCGCCGTCTCCTTCTGCGGGGACGGCGCGATGGCCCAAGGGCAGGTCCACGAGGCCGCGAACATCGCCGCGACGTGGAACCTTCCCGCGATTTTCGTCATCGAGAACAACCTCTATGGCGAGGCAACCCCGGTCGAAAAACAGCACAACATCGAGGATTTAAGTGATACTGCACAGGCCTACGACGTGCCCGGCATTACGGTAGATGGCATGGACGTGACGGCGGTCAACGAAGCGGTGAGAGAGGCGAGAAAGCGCGCTCGAAACGGCGACGGGCCGACGTTTATCGAGGCGAAAACATATAGGTTTAAAGGTCACTTCGAGGGCGACGAGCAGGTGTATCGCGACGACGAGGAGGTCGAACAGTGGCGGGCGCGCGATCCGATAGATGCGTTCAAAACCCGGCTCATCGACCGCGGGGAACTCTCCGAGAGCGAGTTCGAGGAGATGATGAGCGAGGTCGAGGAGACCATCGAGGAGGCCGTTTCCCACGCACAGGACGCCCCGGCTCCGGAGCCACACGAGGCTTACGACGATATGTTCGCGGAACCGGTCCCCGAGATCGAGGAGTTCGCGACGGAAGCGCGTGCGGACGGCGGCGAGCCGGGGGGTGAGAATTGATGGCCCAAGCAGGAGTAAAGGTCGAAGAAACCGAGACGATGACCGTGCGCGAAGCGATCAGGCAGGCGCTTCGTGAGGAACTCACTCGGGATGAGGACGTCTATATCATCGGCGAGGATGTCGGGGCGATGGGCGGCGTTTTGGAGGTGACCGGCGATCTCGTCTCCGAGTTCGGCGAGGAGCGCGTGCGCGATACGCCGATCAGCGAGGCCGGAATCATCGGGGCGGCGACGGGCGCAGCGGCAACCGGCACCCGGCCAGTGGCAGAGATCATGTTCGGCGATTTCATCGGAGTGTCGATGGAGCAGGTGATGAATCAGATGGCGAAGATGCGCTACATGTTCGGCGGAAAGACCGACCTTCCCGTTACTGTGCGCACTACCGAAGGCGGTGGGATGGGCGCGGCCAGCCAGCACTCGGGGACGATCCACACCTGGATCGCCCACTTCCCCGGTCTCAAAGCCGTTGCCCCCGGAACCCCGGAAGCCGCAAAGGGGCTGACGAAGGCAGCCATCAGGTCGGATGACCCCGTCTTCGTCTTCGAGAACAAGACGATCTACGAGCAACAAGGAGAGGTCCCGACCGACGAGGAGTTCGTGGTTCCCATCGGCGAGGCGAACGTCGAGCGCGAGGGCGATGACGTGACCGTCGTCGCGACCCAGCGACTCGTCGGCGAGTCGCTCTCGGTAGCCGAGGACATGAGTAGTGAGGCGAGCGTCGAGGTGATCGACCTCCGGTCGCTCTACCCGCTCGACACCGAAACGATCGTCGAGAGCGTCGAGAAGACGGGCAAATTGATTATCGCCGACGAGAGTCCCCTCTCCTATGGGACCCACGCCGAAATCGGCATGCGGGCGATGGAAAAGGCCTTCTTCAGCCTCGACGCGCCGGTCCAGCGGGTCGGGACGCCCGATACGCATATGCCCTTTAGCACGCCCCTAGAGCAAGAAGTCATGCCCGACGGCGAGGACGTTCGCACCGCGATCAAGCGAGTCGTGTAGTGGCCCGGATCGGACTCGTCGTCAACCCCGCCGCCGGACGCGACATCCGCCGCCTCACGGGCGGCGCGAGCGTCACCGACAACTACGCGAAGCGCCGCGTCGCCGAATGCGTACTTTCGGGCCTGAATGTCACAGACGACCCGCCGTCGGTAACGATCATGCCCGACAGATCGGGAATTTCGGATCATCTCATCGATGAAGCGTCCAAAACTGTGGATGTCGAGGCGCTCGATATTCCGATAACGCAGTCCGCCGAGGATACACAGCGGGCGGGCGAGCGGTTCCGCGAGGAAGCGGATTGTATCGTCGTCCTCGGTGGCGATGGGACGACCCGCGACATGGCACTCGAATGCGGCGACGTTCCCTTAGTTAGCGTGGCGACCGGGACGAACACCGTCGTTCCGACGGCGATCGACGGGACGGTTGCGGGCGCGGCGGCCGCACTCCTCGCCACCGGGTGCGTCTCGCTCGACGAAACGACCATCGATCACGGGATGGTCGAGGCGGTCGCCGACACGACCAATGGCGAAAAGCGACTCAAAGGACTCGCAACCCTCGGCGTGCTCGACGTGGAGTTCGTCGGAACCCGCGCGATCCTCGATGCTGAGAGCGTCGTCGGTGGCGTCGTTTCGCGAGCATTCCCGTCCGAAATCGGGCTGTCGGGGCTTGCGGGTGCGCTCGCGACCCACCGACCCGAAGAGCCGGGCGGCGTCGGCTTCCGACTTGGACCCGCCGACGAAACTTCTCAAACTGTTCGGGCGATCACCGTTCCCGGCGTCGTGGATCGCTTCGGCGTTTCGGAATGGCGAGAACTCGATTCCGAAGAGTCGATGACTTTCGAACTCTCCTCGGGAGTTCTTTCGATCGATGGCGAGCGAGAACTCGAACTCCAGAACTCGATCGTCGAGATTCGTCCTGTGGACGATGGACCGCGCCTCGTGGATATCGAGCGGGTTTTCGCTGCAGGAACGGCGGAGGGCGTGTTCACCGAGGATTCGACCCGATTCCACGAGGAGAGATAATACGTTAAAAAATATATTACTTATAAGTAGAAAGAGGACACATGAATCGGAGAAGCTGGCTCGGCGTTCTGGGGACTGGGACCCTCATTTCGCTGAGTGGATGCCTGACTGGGGTGCTCTCGGATGAAGAAAACAACCCAGATCCTCCGGATGGGATCGCAGACGTACGTTTCGAGCGGAAGGACCCGCAGGGTTGGGAACTGATCGATCCCCAGCAAGAGGTATACACCGGCTTCGAAATCATGAACGAGAAAGACGCCGACGATCTAACGCTCCTCGTTCGAGGACAGGTAGAAGTAGGGAGTCCAGACTGTACAGAGATCCATATAGAGGGGATAGAACACATCGATACCACAGTATCACTCGAAATCGAGAGACGAGATGTTTCAGAAGGGGAGGATTGTCTGGATGATATAGGATTCGAGCCGTTCGAGATTGAGATCGTGTTCGAAACCGAAGACGACGTACCGGAGTCCATTGAGATCGACGACCTTGAGAAAGACGTCCCGGACCCGGAGTGACTCGCCATGAACAGACGAACCCTGCTGGTGGCGCTCGGAACCATCGGAATCACTGTCTCAGGTAGCGCAGCGGGCCAGTCGGACGAAGATGAAGAAAACTGCGAGTCGGTCGAGGTCGTCGTCGGCGAAGACGCCGACGGCGAGATCACCGAGGAGGTCCCCGCAGGATGGCAAGAGCACGTCGAGCGAACCGAGGAAGCCCGCGACGAAATAGAGGAGGAGTACGGCGACGAGTCGTGGTTCGAGTCGGCGAGTATTCGAGAAGGCGACGGGGAGATCTGTGACCGGAGTCGGATCGCCATCTCGGTGAACGTTTCGGATACCGAAGAAGCACGAGAAGAGATCGAAGAACGAGAGAACGTGCAGATCCTCATCGACGACGGCGACCAACAGGACCGACCGGAAGCACTCGAAGACGGCTCAGGGGCGGAAGAGAACGACTCCGACACCGAAGCAAACGAATCCGAAACCGAAGAGATGGCGGGGTTCGGGATTATTGCCGCGCTCGGGGGCGTCGGCGGAGCGGTCTACCTGCTCGTCCGCCGACTCGGTGGCAAGGAGTAGCGACCGAAATCAATTAAATCCGACCCCACGAGAGTTCAATAAAAAGGTCCTCGCGGAGCAACTCGGCGACGTGGCAGGTCCGCTCACCGTTTTCTATCATTCGTTCGGTGGTTTCGTCGTCCGCCTCGGTGTCGATCGCAACCACGAGATCGATGGACTCGACCGATCCCTCGGGCGGCGAGGCGGTAGCGTCAACTGTGACCGACTCGATCTCGATATCGCGGATCTCGCCCTGTACTTCGATACTCGCAGACAAGCAGGCCGCAAACGAGCCGAGGAAGAGGTCCACAGGAGTGGGTTGCTCGCCCCCACCGAACTCCTCGTCGAGATCGAACTCATAACTAAAAGACCCGGCGGTGATCGTTCCAGAACCCTTCTCGATCCGCGCCGAAACCTCGCGTTCGGGAAGTGTCTCCCCCTTTGTTTCCGGTGGAGAAACGCCCTCGACGAGTTCCCACGGATCTTCAAGATATTCGACGAGAGAGCCGAGGAATCGTGCGGCGTCGGCTCCATCGACGACTCGATGATCGAACGAGAGATCCAGCGGGAGAACCTTGCGAATCGCTGGCTCACCTTCCACCGGAACCACACGTTCGTCGATCGCGTTGACCCCGAGAATCGCGACCTGCGGTGGGTTGATAACGGGATCGAACGACTCGACGCCGAGCACTCCCAAGTTGGTGATCGTAAACGTCCCGCCCCGAAGGTCGTCGCTGGTGTACTCGCCCGAGAGCGTGCGTTCGGTAAGGTTTCTTCGTTCGTCCGCGAGTTCAGTAGTCGAAAGTGACTCTATATCGCGAATCACCGGCGCAACGAGTCCCTCCTCGACATCGACCGCCAGGCAGACGTTCTGGGTGTCGTGGATTCGGTGAACGTCCTCTTCGAACGTCGCGTTGAATCCCGGATGTTCGGCGAGCGTCTTGGAGATGGCTCGAAGAAGTACGTCCGAGATGGAGATATCGCTGTCGAGGTGCTCCGAGGCCGCCACAGCAGCCGCTGCCAAGGATTCCGCATCGGCGGTCCGGTGTTCAGTGACGTGGACGGCCTCGCGGTAGCTTTGACCGAGTCGCTCGGCAATAGTCCGGCGCATGCCGCTGAGTGAAATCTCTTCGACGCCCGCTTGACCTTCTCCGCCACTAGTCCCGCCTCCGGCGGCTGCGGCCTCGACGTCGCTCTCATCGATCGCGCCCATCGGACCCGTGCCCTCGATCATCGAGAGATCGACATCCATCTCTTCGGCGCGTTTTTTCGCTCGCGGCGTGGCTTTCACGTCCCCCGATGACCCAGCCGATCCTCCAGTTGTTGCCGTCGTGCCGTTGCCATCGGCCGCCGCTGGTTCCGGCTCTACTTCTGACTCCGATTCGGTTTCCGACTCGGCTTCGACCGCCTCACCGCCGAGTTCTGATTCGGCTTCGGCTTCGAGATCGGCGATGTCTTCGCCTTCGTCGGCGACGATTCCGACCGGCGTGCCCGGCGGCATCTCCTCGCCCTCCTCGGCGTAAACACGTCGAAGAACGCCGTTTTCGCGGGCTTCGACCTCGCCGACGCTTTTCTCGGATTCGACTTCCAGTACGAGATCCTCCTTCGAGAGCTCCTCTCCCTCCGCTACCGCCCATTCGAGGACGGTCCCCCGTTCCATCTCCAGCCCGAGCTTCGGCATCCTGACGATATACGCCATGGAATTCCATGGCACGGGCGTCTACTAAGAGCTATCCCTCCGGTCGCAGCCTCGCTGATACGGTCGGTTGTAGTCCGTTACCGGTGGTCGCGGACCCGGGCTGGCGATCACCGGTAAATCGTTACAACCGTCCGTATGAGCCATTCCGAACGTATCCCTGCGCTACTTTCGCTGTAGAGAGAACTGTTATCATAGACCCTGTTGAACGCTACCACTATGCAAGCCGCAAGGTGGCATGGCAGGGAGGATATTCGAGTCGAGGAGGTCGAACGAGCGAGCGTCGGTCCCGAGGAGGTTCACGTCGAGGTCGACTCGTGTGGGATCTGTGGATCGGATCTCCACGAGTACGCGGCGGGGCCGATCTTCGTCCCCGAGGGCGAGCCACATCCGGTCTCGGGGGAGGTCGCCCCGATCACGATGGGCCACGAGTTCAGCGGGCGGGTCGCGGAGACGGGCGACGCAGTAGCGGGCTTCGAGGAGGGCGAACCAGTGGTAATCAATCCCATTCTGTACTGTGGGGAGTGTCGCCAGTGCAATGAGGGGAACTACCACATCTGCGATTCGGTCGGGTTCGTCGGGCTTTCGGGAGGTGGGGGTGGCTTCGGAGAGTCCTTTGTGGTCAACGCAGAGCAGGTCGTTCCGTTTTCGGAGGAGATTCCTCTAGAGTACGGCGCACTGGTCGAACCCCTGACTGTTGGACTGCACGCAGTCCGCCGATCGGGGCTGAAAGCGGGCGACAGCGTCGCGGTCTTCGGCAGCGGTCCAATTGGATTGTCGGTGATCCAGTGTGCGCGGGCGGCTGGCGCTAGTGAGTTATTCGTCTCCGAACCCCGAAATGCCCGGCGCGAGCGGGCACTCGACTCCGGGGCGGACCATCCGATAGATCCGACCGAAACGGACGCTGTCGAACATATCATTGAAGAGACCGGCGGCGGGGTGGACGTGGCGTTCGAGGTCGCCGGAATCGAGGCGACGTTCAACGCTGCCCTCGAAAGCACGAGACCAAGCGGACGAGTCACCGTGGTAAGTATCTGGGAGGAGGAGGTGAACATGCACCCCAATACAGTGGTTCTGGGCGAGCGCACCCTGACGGGAACCCTCGCGTATCTCGGCGGCCCGCGCTCTGGCGAGGAGTACGGTATGGTGATCGACATGCTCGAAACGGGGACGCTCGATCCCGAGACGATGATCACCGATCGGATAGAGTTAGAGAGGATCGTCGGCGGGTTCGACACTCTGCTCGATCCCGAAAGCGAGCAGGTGAAGATTCTCGTCAAGCCGTAGTGTGTCAGTGTTGGTATCGTCGTTCGTCGAATCGAGATACGCGAATCGGCGTGTGAAACCTCGATGTCGACACGTTTAACGACCTCGGGGTTGCGTTCTTACGTGATATGACGAAAGTGAGCGTCGTCGGCGCGGCGGGCACGGTGGGTGCCGCCGCCGCCTACAACATCGCGCTGCGGGAGATCGCTGACGAACTCGTCCTCGTCGACATCCCCGATATGGAAGACGAGACCGTCGGACAGGCCGCCGACACGAACCACGGGGTCGCCTATGATAGCAATACCTCGGTCAGACAGGGCGATTACGAGGCCACGGAAGATTCGGACGTGGTCGTCATCACCGCTGGGATTCCGCGCTCGCCGGGTCAATCTCGAACCGATCTCGCGGGCGACAACGCCCCGATCATGGACGACATCGGCTCCTCCCTTTCCGAGTACAACGACGACTTCGTGACGATCACGACCTCGAACCCCGTGGACCTGCTCAATCGCCATCTCTACGAGGTCGGCGACAGAGACAGAAACAAAGTGATTGGATTTGGGGGAAGGCTCGATTCGGCCCGATTCCGGTACGTGCTCGCACAGCGCTTCGGCACACAGGTGAAAAACGTCGAGGCGACGATTCTCGGAGAGCACGGCGACGCCCAAGTGCCAGTGTTCTCGAAGGTCCGGGTCGATGGCGGTGATCCCGACTTCTCGGATTCGGAAAAAGAGGAGATCCTCGATGAACTTCAGGAGAGCGCAATGAACGTCATCGAGCGGAAGGGTGCGACCGAGTGGGGTCCAGCAACAGGGGTCGGCCACATGACCGAGGCCGTGCTGCGCGATACCGGCGAGGTGTTCCCCGCGTCGATTCCTCTAGAGGGCGAGTTTGGCCACTCGGATGTGGGTCTCGGTGTCCCCGCAAAGCTCGGAAAGAACGGCGTCGAGGAAGTGGTCGAGTGGGATCTCGACGAGTTCGAGCGCGAGCAGTTGGGTGCGGCCGCTGATAAGTTGGCAGAGCAGTACGACGAGATCAACTGAGTCGGGTTCTGGGTTCAGGAGGGGTATTGAGTCAGACACCTGCTTGAGGTATTTCCAAAATCGTCAATTCTATTATTCACTAGTCGTAAGCATACTTAACTAAATTTATGAGGCGTAGGAATTTTGTATGTGTCTGTGGTCTGAGTGCTTTTATCGTTGGTTGTACAGACATTTTAGACCAGTCCGTCGGAGTAAGATATGAGCTGTACATAGAGGATCAGACAGAGGCGGATGATCTATACGAATTCACGGCGGAAAACACGAGCGAAGAGGAATTCGAAATTCTAAACCGGGCGATCGAAGAGGAGTATTATTCTGAAGGATGGTCGGGCAACGAGAGTAGGCAACGAGCGTTCTCCGAGTCTTTTAATTCAACTATAGATTTCGAATCCTTTGCATATGACTGTGATCCTCTTATTTTAAGAAAAAATCATGAAAAAAAAGGAGAAGTTTTATGTGCACCAGTTACTACTCTTTTACCT
>JADFQH010000111.1:0-5233 GCA_022561895.1 Methanobacteriota archaeon
TAGTCGTTGAAACTGTTTGCACATCGCTTGCACGCTGGCGGCCAGCGCCGCGAGCGCTGGCCGCCAGTCCGCGCGCGAGTGTGGAGTGACTTTCAACGACCACTATAGGTATTCACGGCACGCATCTGGCAGTGAATTTCGATATCTGTCTTGCGGACGGTGCGTGCTTGGAGGACTGTCCCGTGGACGTCTTCGAGTGGGTCGACACACCCGATTCACCCGGAAAGCGAGATCAAAGCCGATCCGGCAAACGAGGCTCAGTGTATCGACTGCATGCTCTGTGTCGATATCTGTCCGGTCGATGCGATCGACGTCGATGCGAGTCGGATCTAGCTCTCCCGGTCGACATCGAGTCGTTTCTGTAGATCCGCAAGCTCCTCGCTCTCGGCCAGCTCTTCGAGGCGTTCTTGGAAATGCTCCTCACAGAGACCGACCCGGATCCCGTCCGACTCCGCGCTGACGGCGGCTTCATCGTCGCAGTAGTGACAGCGCATACGAATCGTAGGAAGCGAACACGGTTGAACTCACCGCTTACGGCAGTCGATTTTCGACGGCTCGGTAGGCCGACTCGCTTAGCCCCGCCCTCCCGAGACGGTCGTCGTGGGCGTCGCTTCCCCCCATCGGGAGCAGTTCATTCGTTTCGATGAGTTCATCTAGCAAGCCGGTATCGACGGGGCGTCCGTAGGGATACCACCGCTCGACGCAGTCGAGTTCTTCGGTGAGCAAGAAGGCGCGTTCGGGATCGGGATATCTGAACGGATGGGCAAGCCCGACGAGCGCACACGACTCGCGGAGGATCGCGATACTCCGCTCGAAGTCAGGGATCTCGCGGGGAACATAGCAGGGACAGTTCGCCCCGATCAGCTCGGCGAAGGCTCTTTCATAATTATAGCCCGACTTGGGATGATCCGCGATCGCGCGGGCGATATGCGGACGACCGAGACCGGCGGCGGGTTCGAGACCGAGATCGATTGCTAACTCCGCTTCGACTCGACGGATGATCTCGCCGCCGCGTTCGATCCTGTTTTCCTGTGTTCGCTCGACGAGTCCTTCCAACGAGCGCGTCTCGCTCACGCCGTAGCCAAGCAGATCAACTGCACCTTGAGGGGAGTCGACCCGGAGTTCGATCCCTCGGATGAAGGTCACACCCTGGCGCTCGGTGACGGGCGCGGCGAGGTCCGGATGCGGGCGGTCGTGGTCCGTGATCGCAACGACCTGCACGCCCGCCGCGCGGGCGGCCGTCGGAACGGTAGAAAGCGCCATCGCACCATCGGAAGCGGTCGTATGGACGTGCAGATCCGCATACACCATGCCCCGACTACTCGCCTCTCCATCGAAACCGTTGTGCATTATACCCCTAAAGGAGTCAAAGGTCCTTTATGGACAATCGTTATAATTATCCTCCACGCAGATAGGGACACGATGTGCTACGCCAGTACCGAGGCGCTGTTCGAAGACCACAGCTACCCCGCGACGACCCGCGACCTGATTGACGATTACGGCGAGCAGACGATCGAACTCGCCGACGGCTCCCAGACGGTCGGCGACGTGCTCGGGGTGGCCGGCGAGGAGACGTTCGAGAGCGCCGAAGAAGCCCGCTACGCAGTGTACGCCGGACTCGACAGTCAGGCCATCGGCCGAAAGGGCTACACCGACCGGGACCCCGAACCGCCCGGCACCGACGGACACGTTCCCGTCTCGTTCTAACACCACTCGACGCTGTCGAGTTCGATCGGCAGCGACCCCTTCGCGTAGGCTTCGATTCGTCCCGAGGGCCGCGCCCGAAAGACCACGGCGGGGCGGTGGCCGACCGACGGCTGCTCGCCCCTGACCTGTGCCCATTCGTCGTCCCGGAACGACGAGCAGTCGACGAGTAGGGAGATTCCACCGCCGTGTTCCGCGAGCTGTCCCGAGGTCTTCGTTTCGGCGGTCTCCCTGACGGCAGCGACGGCCGTACTCGCCGCCCGCCGCGTGGGCGGAAGCGGACGTGTCACCTCGACTAACGTCCCCGCTCCGTTTCGCTCCGCCCGAAAGTCGATCGAATGACCGGTCGTCACTTCGATCTCCGGGGTGATCGCATAGCCTGCCGTTGTGAGGAGGTGGGCAGCGGTGAACTCGCTCATGGTCGCGCTCATGCGGGTTCGATCGAAGCGCTCGCTCGTCCCGAGCTTGCTCGCCATCAGGTAGCGATAGCTGTCTAAAATTCCTCGGCGGAGAACCGACTCGTAGAACCCGCAGGCCTCCTCGCGGGTGCTGTCGGGAAATCCGGCGGCGTGATCGCGAAAGAACTCTCGCGTCGTGCTTCGCCCGTCTTTCGAGCAGAACACGGGGAGAAAAAACCACGAGAGATGTGGGTAGGAAGCGAGCCACGGTTCCGTTTCGTGGAGTTCTGCGAGCAGTTCGCGCTGTGCCCACCGGGTGATTGGGTAGGGAACCTCGTCGAACGTGTATTTTTCCGTTCGCCAGAGCGCACTCGGTGTCTCTGTATTTCCAAGCCAGTACCCCTCTTGGTCGTTCCAGATGAAGAGGGCAGTGTCGCCGTTGTCCATATCGAACCGGCGGGCCTCGTAGCCGTCTGCCGGGCGATACCACGGCGAAGAACAGCGCGCGCCGATCGCGTCGTCGAGCGAACGAAACAGATCACGGTGGAGGCGGTCGGGGGACCACGATTGGGGAGAGTGTCGAAAGCGAAGCGGACGAGCCACACTTGTTTTCAGGGGCCAGTCCGGTTTAGCGTTCCGGCCCGTACTCGCCTGATCGTCCGTTACATTAATACGATGGGGTTTCCAAGGTTGAGTGTGGTTCGCAATGTCAATGGGTGCCTATGATGAAGACGAGCACGAGCGCCGAGAGAAAAAGAACATGACCGTCGATACGGACTTCGATGACGATCGTTCGGAGTATCGAGGTAAACTCGAGTTCGATGCCGGCGACTCTGCTGAAGCCCTCCTCGATCAGTTCCGGCGGATCAAATCGAGCTAGTTGCGCTGAGCAACTATCGAAGAGAGCCCCGAGAACGTCGTCACTGCGATGATATGGCCGACGAGCGCAGCGACTAGCGACGGATGATCGATGACGAACGGGATGAGAATTACTTGGAGGATGCCGAAGCCGATGTTGAGCTGATCGACCCGTCTAAGGGTCGCTGTTGTCTCCTGATCCGTCGGATAGCGTATCGCACGCCACAGCGAGACGACGCCGATCCACCAGCTCACGCCGATCCGATAACAGAGATCCCAGAGCACCAAGAGGGTAAAATACACGAGCACCATCGGTGGCTCGGGACCGAACAGCTCGTTTAGCAGTGGCGTCTCGGACTGGCCCGGATCGACGACGAACAGGTAGGTGACGAGCGCGATAAACGCGAGCACGCTGAGGACGACCTCGATGTTCGAGCCAAACAGCATTTTTCTGTACGCCGGCGAGACCGAAACCGAGCGCACGAGCGCGCCCATCCGAAGCATCATGACGCTGCCGCCGGCGGCGACGACCACGGCGGCGGTTCCCGCAAGCGCGGCGGACCACGCGTTGTAAACCACGGCAAACAGGATCACTCCGACTTGAAAGAGCGCGAGCTGGAACGCAACCGCTACCCGATCCGAGAGATCGATCCCTGGCAGCGCGCTGACGATGCTCTCGTAGGTCCACGCCTCGCCGAAATCCGGTTCCGTACTCATCTCATCTCATCTCATCCTTACTCTCCCAATGCCTGTCTGACCGCCGTCTCGAACGGCGTCGGGTCGATCTCTACGTACCGACTGATTCGGTCGTCGTTCACCACGACGGGGTTTTTCAGTCCTGCGGCCAGCGGATAGGCGACGTCACGGGCCACGTCGGTGACGAGACCGACCCAGTACGCAGAGAGCATCGGCGTCAGAACGGGAACCGGAAGGATGTACAGCGATTTCCCGAGGATTTCGGAGGTGATGTGCAGCATCGACTGGTAGGTCAGTACGTCCGGCCCGCCGATCTCGTAGGTCTCTCCGGCGGTTTCCGGCTCTTCGAGGACGCCCATTAGGTAGGCGATCACGTCGTCGATGGCGATGGGCTGACAGTCGGTGCGGACCCATCGGGGAGTGATCATCACCGGCAGGCGGGCGGTGAGCTGCTCGATCAGCTCGAAACTCGCGCTTTCCTCGCCGATGATAACCGCCGCCCGGAGCGCCGTCAGGTCGTAGCTGCCCTCCTCTAAGACGTACTCGACCTCCCGGCGTGAGCGCAGGTGACCCGAGAGATCGTCCGTTTCATCACCCAGCCCGCCGAGATAGATCACCCGATCGACATTCGATTCGCTCACTGCGTCCCGGACGTTCGCGGCGAGTTTGCGGTCCATTGCCTCGAACTCGCCGCCCGATTTCATCGAATGGACGAGGTAGTAGACGGCGTCGATACCCTCTAGAGCGGGTGGGATCGTCTCCGGTTCGAGCAGATCGCCCTCGTAGACCTCTACTTCCCTCGGCCCGCGGTAGTCCGCGGCGTCCCGGACGAACACCCGCACCTCGTGGCCCGCTTTCAACAGTGGCTCCACTAGCCGACTCCCGACGAACCCGGTCGCGCCCGTCACCAGCACGTGCATACCAAAACGTAGGACGGATGCTTCTTATACTGTCGGCCGGAAGCCGCCGTGTGGATTCGCCGGCAATGCTCGTAAATCCGCACGGACAGTTCCAGCCAAAACAGTCCCCTGTCGGTTGGTACTCGTCGGAACCGCTCCCGACTTAGCCCGTCTCTTCGACCTCGCCATCGATATCGACATCCTCGCCTTCCTCGACGGTCTCGCCGGTCACGTCACCGTCGATGTCGACATCGTCGCCGATCGTGACCGTGCCGCCCGCCTCGACGTTGCCGTCGATGTCCGCGTCGTCACCGATCGTGATATCGCCTTCTGCGGTCACATCACCATCGATATCCGCATTGACGCCGATATCGACATCGCCGCCAGCGTCGATGCTCCCGTCGACGTCGGCGTCATCGGCGATCGTTACCGAACCGCTAGTCGAGATGTCGTTTTCCTCTTCGTCGTCGACCTCGATATCCTCGTCGTCCTCGTAGTCGCCTTCCGCACCGTCTTCGCCTTCCTCGCCCTCCCCGGCTTCCTCGGCCTCCTTCGCCGAGACGTCCTCGAGCCCGTCCTTCCCCGGGTGCGCGCCCGATCCGCCGAGCGACCGGATGTGGTGGGCGATCCCCGCCATCTGCGGCGTGATGAGCTGCTCGTCCATGGGTGTGGGGCCGG
>JADFQH010000111.1:5243-8748 GCA_022561895.1 Methanobacteriota archaeon
TCCTCGTTGCCGTTATCGGAACAGCCTGCGAGACCAACGGTCGCGAGCCCACCTGTCAGTGCAACGAACTTGCGTCGGGAAAGATCTCGATTCATCGTGCATTTTCTTCGAGAATCTCAGGGATTGATAAATCCTTTCTATTCCGACCAGCCGGGAGTCTCCGGCGCGCCGCGTTTCTCCTCGATCTCGACTGCGGCCGTCGAATCGAGCGTTCTCTCACTCTGCTCCCACTCGACGATCGCCTGGCCGACCCACGAGGTCGTTTCTAACACGTGCTCTCTACCACGTTCGTAGGCATCTCGATTGTGAATCGTCGTCCCCGGCGAGGAGGCAAGCGCCCACGCGACGAACTCCGCGCGATCCTCGTCGGTCAGTGTCTCGCGCTGAATCCGCTCGATTACTCCGGTCAGTCGTTTGGGTTCAGGGTGGACGAACACCTTCTGTCCGATCGCCTGGAGACCTAACAGCAGCCCCGACAGCCCCTCGGGAACCTCCCTATCGAGCAGTCGATCGTCGTCGAAAACGCGCTCGACACGCTCACACTCGGTCTCGACATCGAGCGCGAGGTTGTGTCCCGGATACTCGGCACACTCCTCGGGGTAGATCTCGCTCCCGTGAATCCGACACTGGAGCGTGGCGGGATCGAGAAACGCACAGGTCGGAAGCCACGCCGGGGAGCTATCGAACGGCGCTACTGGTTTGGGCGGCTTTCTGAGACCGACGAAAAACGCCGGTTTCCCATCCACTGCGGCGACGGTGGTTCCGTCGATCTCGATCCCTGACTCCGCTTCCCAGAGCCGCGGCGTCATCGCGTCGCCCAACCCGGCGTCGACGAACCCTCGGACGTCGTCGCGGGTGAGCGGAACGAGGTTGTAGGCGTCATCGAGGGGTTCGTGCGGCCCGCGGCGTTCGTGTTCGATATCGCTCGATGACAGCGCGCGCCAGTCGATACAGCAGCCGGCACAGCCCGCACAGTTCACCTCCATATCGGGGGAAGGTGACAGAGGACCAAAAACTCGCGTCCATTGAATAGCCCCCCTGTCATATCCCCTCCATGGACGATTCGCTTCCCTTCGCCGACCGAACCGACGCCGGAGCGCGTCTTGGTACCCTGTTCGCGGAGCGCGACGTCGAGGCCGATCTCGTTCTCGCGATCCCCCGTGGTGGGCTGCCCGTCGGCAGGGCGGTCGCGGACTCCCTTTCAGTACCCCTTGACGTGATCGTCGCGCGCAAGATCGGTGCGCCCGAAAACGCCGAACTCGCGATCGGATCCGTGGGTGCTGATGGCTCGGTCTGGCGAAACGAGGATCTCATCGCTCGATTGGCCGTTTCCGATCAGTATATCGAGAAAGCGGCCACTCGCGAGGAACGGGCGGCCCGCGAGAAACGTGATCGCTATCGGGGCGAGCGCGAGCCGCTCGATCTCACCGAGCGGGTCGTCCTGCTCGTCGACGACGGGATCGCGACCGGCGCGACGACGGTCGCCTGCATCCGCCAAGCTCGCGCTGCGGGCGCAAAACGGGTACTCGTCGCGGTGCCGGTTGCGCCACCAGAGGCCGTTTCCGACCTGCGGGCGGAGGCCGACGACGTGATCGCCGTCGCGCGCCCGGCGAACTTCGGGGCGGTCGGACAGTTCTACCGGTCGTTCGAGCAGGTCTCAGATGAAGAGGCGATTACCTACCTCGATAGTTAAGCTCATTGGGTGCCTATAACAAGCATGCCCGACACGAAACGAGGTCGCGAGCGAAGCGGACGGACAAAGCGCTACCAGACCCGGCTTCGCGAGATCGAACAGGAGCTTGACGAGCTTCGAGATGGAGGGCCAACCGTCTCGGAAACACCGCTGCTCGCGACGTACACGGCCGATTCCGAGGACAGCGTAGAGCGGGTCGAGTGTCACGGCTTCGAGGAACTCGTTTACGGCGTTGCACTATACGACGAGGCGGGCGAGCAGATCGCCTACGTCTCCCATGACAACATCGTCGCGATCGAACCTGCCTGAGTAGCCTTAGACGGCGTCGGGACCGCGTTTGCCGGTACGGACCTGTATCGCGTCGGCCACCGGGATCACGAAGATCTTTCCGTCGCCCAACTCGCCGGTGTTTGCCCCCTCGCGGATCGCTTCTATGACGTCTTCGATGGGGATATCGGCGACGACACACTCGACTTTGACTTTCTGGTGGAGATCAACGGTGTACTCCTCGCCGCGCCACTGGCCTTTCTGTGCGGGCTGTGAACCTCTCCCTGAAACGTTCGTTACGGTCAACGAGGGCGCACCGATGTTTGCGAGTTCGCGCTTGACCGCCCCCAACCGATCCGGCCGGATGATCGCCATCACCATCGCGATCTCCCTGCCGCCCGAAGCGTCAGCGCCGGAGCTGGTTTGCCCACCATCTGTAGCTATTATCGGCTGATCCGCACCGTTATTTCTCATTACAACAGCACAAACAGAACGAACAGTATTTAGAACTTGTTATTGGCACAAATACGTGCGATCCCGTTCTCGGAACCGGCCGGAACCCACTAATCGTCGGCCGAGAACGGTGTTCCCTCGGCGTCCGTCGGTGCGGGACTCTCGCCGTCGTCGAAGGGGTACCACGACTGTTTTCCATCACTGAGGCATGGATCATCGTAGCCCGAGACCTCCTCGGGCTGGGCGAGTTCGACGATCGTCTCATGGCCCGTCGCCTCGACCCACTCACGAAACGTCTGGCCCTCGGTCCGGAGTGCGGCGTAGGCTTCGATCAGGTTTCTCAACATGCCCGGTACTTCGTCTGCGGGCACGCGCTGGCGGACCCACTCGATGAAGGTGGGTTCAACGCCGATCCCGCCGCCGACGCCGACATCCATCGCCTCGACCATCTCGCCGTCCTTCCGGGCGCGCATGCCTTGCAGGCCGATATCCGCCGTCATCGCCTGCCCGCAGTCGGCCGTACAGCCCGAAAAGTGGATCTTGATCCGATCGACGTCCTCCGGGAGTTTGCAGCTGTCCCGGAGCCACCTGAGCAAGCGGGCCATCCGTGCTTTCGTCTCCGTGAGTGCGAGCGAACAAAACTCCGTTCCCGTACACGCCATCGCGCCCTGTTCGAAGGGATTGGGTTCGGGGGTGTGTTTCGAAAGCAGCGGCTCGTCGAGGAGCGCGTCGAGATCATTATCGGGAATATCCATGATCAGCGGGTTCTGCCGGCGGGTCAGGCGCACCTCGCCGCTCCCGTACTTCTCGGCGAGATCCGCGAGTGAAATCGCGTCTTCGGCACCCAGCCGACCCACCGCGACCGAGAGGCCGACGTAGTTTCTGCCGTCGGCCTGGTCGTAGACGCCGACGTGGTCGTGAGCGCCTCGCTCGCTCGATCTCCCGGCGTTGTACGTGTACTCGCCACGGAAGTTCGTCCCAGCGGTTTCGAGGGGGACCTCCAATCGATCTTCGAGCGCCTCGCGGATCGCGTCGGTGCCCCACTCGTCGACGAAAAACCGCGCGCGGTTCTTCGAGCGGTTCTCCCGATTG
>JADFQH010000112.1 GCA_022561895.1 Methanobacteriota archaeon
CCATACTGATTTCGTGGCCGTCGACGCTTACGGTCACAGACTCCTGGCTCGTCGTCCACTCGTCGTAGGATGGCATGGGTAGTCTAAAAACGGCCAGCCACTAAACACTCCCGCGCTCGTGTGACGGTTGCGACCGGCCGCGGTCAGTTGGGGTCCATGTAGCTCTCGCCCATCCGAATACCCTCGCTCACCAGTCGCTCGCCCGCTTCGAGTCGCGTTTCTTCCCAGTTTTCAAGAGCGCTCGTGATCTCATCGTTTCCGAGTGCGTCGGCGAGCGAAATCCCGTCCTCGGCGGCCTTTGCGGTCCCGGCGGCGGTGTGTGGCCGGGCGACGAACGCCGCATCCCCCAAGAGACAGACTCGATCGAAGGCCATTTTTGGTACGGAAAGATCGTAGATCGTCTGGACGAACGGCTTCGGTGTGGTGGTGACGACCTTCGAGAAGCAATCGGGGAGATCAGCGTTGGCCTTCTCGTGCAACTGGCCGCTTACGTCTTCACGAAGCTCACCCGGTGGGACCGAAAACTCGTGTTCGATCCCTCGGGAATCGGTGAGCAGCTCTTTCAGTCGGTCCCTGTCGCGCACGTTATCGTACCATACCCAGTTGAGCCGCCGGTTTCCTCGACTGGTTTCCCCATCGGGTCCGGGAATGAGGTATCCGAGAATCAGTTCGTTCTCGCCCTCGTAGAAGACGAAGGTGTTCTCGAAGGCTTCGATCAGGTTCCCAGAAGCCGCCTCCTCGTCGATCAGGCCACGCCACGCGACGTAGCCCGCGTACTCGGGCGAGGGTTCGGCAAGCAGCTGTTTTCTCGTATCGGACTGGCCGCCCTCGGCGACGACGAGCAGATCCGCTCTCTTCTCAGTTCCGTCCGCGAACTCGACGGTCACGCTCTCACCGTGCTGCTCTACGCCGACCACCTCGTATCCCATCCGGTAGCGATCGTCGGGAAACGCACCTCGTAGGTGGCGGTAGACGGCGTCCCACGAGGTAAACGTCATCGAGTCGGCAAACTTCCGCTCGACGCTCCCATCCCGGTTCAGATACTCCCGTCGATTGGTTTCGGTAGTGATCTCGCCGTCCGAGATGATGTCGTGTTCCTCCATATACCGAAGCATGCTCGGTTGGGCGACGATACCCGCCCCGCGGCTCTTCAGTTCGCCCGCGGTCTGTTCGAAGACGTTCACGTCCCATCCGTGCTGATAGAGTGCGAACCCGCTGAACAGCCCGCCCATCGAGCCACCGGAAACGATCGCGGAACGCTGTTCAGTCATTCACGGGGCTTAGTGTGCGACGCGGATAGGACTGGCGTCGGCGAAGAAACCGCCTCGATTCGAGGATGGATCGGTGGTATCAGTCGGTCGGGTCGTTGTACGTCCTTGGATCGGGCGAGGGGAGTTCGGGTTCCCCGCCGCCGGGCTGGCGACCGAAGGAGAACTCGCCCTTGCTGTCGACCGAGTCGCCCGTCGTCCACGGTTTCTCGGGATCGTCGATCGGCTCTCTCGTGGTCGAGAGGAACTCGTAGTTGAACTCTTGATTTTCCTCTTCCTGTGGGAAGCTGTCGGGGACGGGCAGGTGGTCGAACGCGTCCTCGGGGTCGCCGAGGTCTTGGAGCGCCGCGAGCCACTGGTTCTGGTGCATGGTGTCCCGCGCGATCAGGTACGACAGCATGTCCTTCATCCCCGGATCGTCGGTCATCTCCCAGAGCCGCGTCGCAAGCGTCCGGCCTGTGGCTTCGGCAGTGACGTTCGCATACAGATCGCCCGCAGGATTGCCGCTCGCGTAGACGTGATCCGTGCTGAACGGGTTGCCCTGACTGTCCTCGGGCATCGCACCGAAGCCCGCCGAAAGGAACTGTCGAGGCAGGTAGCCGTGCATCGCGGCGTTGACCGCGCTGTCTTGGGCGAACTCCTCACGCAGACCGATCGGAGCGCCCTCGAGGTTCTTTGCAACCGCGGTTGCGAGCATCTCGACGTGACCCAACTCCTCCATCGCTGTCTCGTAGAGCAGCATCCGCATCTGCTCGTTCTCCGGCGGCTGGTTCATCCCCTGGAACAGGTACTGCATGAACACGCGGATCTCGCCCTCGACACCCCCGATCGCTTGCTGGAGCATTCGCGCGAACGCCGGGTCCGGTTCCTCTACTTCGACTGGATACTGAAGTTCGTTGTCGTGATAGAACATCTGTTGCCTCTCCACCTTCCTCTACGGTGACAACCACTATAAATGTTAGTAGAAAAATACTTACATAATATATCAGAGTTTTATTCGAGGATTTTAAACTGGATATAGATGTAGCTTTCCGGTTTGGCTCACAGCGTGGTAGCCTGTTTAGCGTCCTTCAACCGGACGGCGTGAAGTAGCGCACCTCGTTCGTGAGGGTCGTGACGGCGTCGGTGTAGGATTCGACGAACGCCTCGACTTCCGGGCGATCGAGGGCGGATCGATCGACCGAGCCAAAGCGAAGCCGGGCAAGCGGCGTCGCTCCATCGAGATCCGTCGTCGGTTCGATGTTTGCCGGGTTCGCCTCGTAGTAGCCGACGCCGCCATGACCGATCGCATACTGGTTTCGTCTCACACCGCGTGCGAGGACGGTCGTTCCGCGTTTCGGGGCGACACCTTCGAGTGCTTCGAGCGAGTCGAGATCGCCCTCGATCTCGCTCCACGTCTCGACGGTATCGTCTTCGAGCAGTGTATCACGGCGAACACCATCGAGACAGGAACACCACTCGCCATCGTCTCTCAAGGCTGCAACGGCATCAGGAGCTCCTTCGAGGTTGATCCAGTGAGCCGTGGAGACCGGTGTATCCGTGAACCGAACGTCGGGATCGTCATCACGGAGCGACAGAGATACGTCCGGATTGACTCGACGAAACTCCTCGACGATATCCGCGAAAAACGGAGAACTCGCCCCACCGATTTCAATCCGGCCGGTGAGCGTTTCTACGGTGCTGAGACAGCCAGCAAACCCCATTGTCGATAACCCACCGGCTCCTACCAGAAACGCACGGCGGGAGCGACTGTGTTGCTTTTGTGGGCCACCGTACGGATCGTCCGGTGTCTCTTCACTCGTTTGGTCGCCGGTCTGTCTCATGAATCGCTCTATCTGTGAGTATTGGTCACAGACTAATAGCTACGGCTGCTTCCCAGTGCAGGCGGTATATATCCTTGCGGATGAACGGCGAGGTTTGTGCCGACCCACGGGGCTTATCCCCTCGCGCGTGAACGATGACTCACATGACCGACGGACGCGAGTACACGGGCGATTATACGGATAAAACGCTGTATCTTCCGGGGCCGACCGAGGTTCGAGAGGACGTGATCGAGGCGATGGCCCAACCCATGTTCGGCCACCGGAGCGAGCGGATGACGGATCTCTACACCACGATCGTCGAGGATACCAAGAAATTTCTCGACACCGACAACGACGTGATCGTCCTCACGGCCTCCGGCACTGCCTTCTGGGAGGCAACGACGCTCAATCTCGTCGAAAAGGAGATGCTCGTTGCGACGTGTGGTTCGTTCAGCGAGCGCCAAGCGAACGTCGCCGAGCGATTGGGAAAGAGTGTTGATAAAATCGAATACGAGTGGGGCAAGGCGGTAAAACCCGAAGACGTTCGTAGCGCGCTCGAAAAGAGCGATAACAAATACGACGCCGTTGGCGTCGTCATGAACGAGACCTCGACGGGGGTTCGCAATCCCGTCGAGGAGATCGGCGACGTCGTTTCGGAGTTTCCCGACACCTACTTCATCGTTGATGCGATCTCGTGTCTGGGTGGCGATTACATCGATATCGAGGCCCACGGCATCGACGCGATCTTCACCTCGACCCAGAAAGCGTTCGCGATGCCCCCCGGACTGTCGGTCTGTGTTGTTAGCGACACGGCCTACGAGCGCGAACTCGAAAAGGATTCGGCGTCGTGGTACGGCGGGTTCAGGCGCAATCTCGATTACTACGAGCGAAAGGGCCAGACCCACTCGACACCGGCCATCCCGCTCATGCTCGCGTACCGAAAACAGATGAAACACATGCTCGAAGAAGGTCACGAGAGGAGGGACGAACGCCACCGCGAGATGGCCGATTACACCCGCGAGTGGGCGCGAGAGAACTTCGACCTGTTTGCCGAGGATGGCTACGAATCCCAGACCGTAACCTGTATCGAGAACACCCAAGGGATCGATGTCGCCGAAACGCGCGAGGCCGTCTCCGATCGGTATGACTTCGTTTTCTCGAACGGGTACGGGGATATCGCAGAGGAGACGTTCCGGATCGGACATATGGGCGAGCACGACGTAGAGAGTATTCGCGCGCTTACGGACGCCATCGAGGACGTCGCCGGGCTGTAGTTTTGCGAACGTTCTACTAACGAACTCGACTGAAGCTTTACCCTCCGGGCCTCATAGGGGAGATCATGTCCCTTCTCATCGACACCGATCCCGGCTGTGACGACGCGCTCGCCGTCCTGCTCGCACTCGAATCCGACCTCGATCTCGTGGGTTTCACCACTATTGCCGGCAACTCCTCCGTCGAGAACACCACCCGAAACACCCTTTCGCTCCTCGACTTTCTCGACAGCAACCTTCCAGTTGCCTGCGGCGCGGATCGTCCGCTCGTCAAACGCCAGGACACCGCCGAGTTCATCCACGGCGAGGGTGGGTTGAAGGGTGGTCTCCCGACCCCGACGCGCGAGCCGGTCGATCTCTCAGGGGCCGAGTTCATCGTCCAGCAGGCTCGGGAAAACGGAAACCTGACGATCGCCGCGATCGGACCCCTGACCAATCTCGCGCTCGCGCTCGGAATCGAACCCGATCTGCCCGAGTATCTGGACGAAGTCTTCGTCATGGGCGGGGCGGTCCGCGCGCCCGGAAACCGCACGCCCGCTGCCGAGGCGAACCTGCACGCCGACCCCGACGCCGCCAGTCGCGTTCTTCAATCGCTCTCGCCGACGTTCGTCGGCCTCGGCGTCACCATGCAGGCGACGATCGATCCTCATACGTTGAACCTCTCCGGGCCGCGCGGCGAAATCGTCGAACAGTGGCTGGAGTACTACCCCGATAGGATCAAAAAACGCTACGAGATTGACCACTCGCCGATCCACGACGCGGCGGTGATCACGGGGCTCACCGACGGCGTACTGACCACAGAAGAGCGCACCCTCGCGATCGACACGAGCGAGGGGCCCTGCCGGGGTGCGCTCGTCGCGGACGAGTACGGCGTCACCGAGGAACCCGAAAACGGTCGAGTGGCGACCGACATCGACGTCGAGCGGTTCCGAGCGGCCATGCGCGAGGCGATCGAAGCAGTTGTATGAAACCGTTCAGCCGACGTACTCGAACAGCTCGTCGATCGAAAGAACAGTAGAAAGTCCGAGTTCGTGGCCGATTCGGGTGATGACCGGCGGGTCGACGTCGGTTTCGGCGAGCACGTCGGGCTTGCCGAAGACCTCCCGTGGAGCGCCGTCGAGCAGAAGTTCGCCCCGTCCGAGCGCGATCACCCGGTCGGCGTGTCGGCGCGCAAAGCCCACGTCGTGGGTGATGACGACGACGAGCGTCCCGTCCGCCGCAAGCTCCTCGACGGCCGTTCCGAGCAGCTCCGTGCCGGGGGCGTCCTGCCCGCCGGTGGGTTCGTCGAGGACGATCGTCGGAGAATCCATCGCGAGCACCGAGGCGACCGCCACCCGTTTGCGGCGGGGCATCCCCAGATCGTAGGGGTTTCGCTCGCGGACGTCTTCGAGGTCGAGGCGGGAAATCGCGCGCTCGACCGTTTGGTCCGTTCGCTCCTCATCGAAATCGAGGTTTTGCGGACCGTACCGAATTTCACTTTCGACGCTGTCGTGAAACAGCTGGTCGTCGGGGTTCTGAAAGGAGAGGCCGACGTGGTGGGCCAGCTGTGCGACGCGGGTCTCTTTCGTACTCGTTCCGTCGACCCACACCGTCCCCTCCGTGGGTGAGAGCAGCCCGTTCATGTGCTTGACGAAGGTGGTTTTTCCCGCGCCGTTCTGGCCGAGAAGACAGACACAGCCCGAATCCATGTCGAGACTGATTCCCGACAGCGCTTTCACACCCCCTCGTAGACGTGATGTACATTCTCGAACGCGACGCGAGGGTCGTTTGCGCTCCGCTCGACCTCGGCTACCGGATCGGCCGTCGCGGCGCTCCCGCCGTCAGCTGCGCTTTCGATCTGCGGGCGAAGCTCCTCGATGGCCGCACCGACCGTTAGCGGAATCCCACCGGAGTCGACGTATTCCTCCTCTCGGAGTCGGCGGCCGATCCGCACCGACTGGGGCACGTCGACGACCTCCTCGACCCCCGGCGTCGTAAAGACTTCTTGGGGCGTTCCGTCGTGAGCAATCTCACCTTCGTCGATCACGAGCAGGCGGTCGAGATGCGGCGTGAGCCGATCGAGACGCTGGCTGACGACGATCACCGTATAGCCCTGATCTTTCATCCCGGCGACGATCTCGAAGACCGCCTCGGCACCGTGGGGATCGAGCTGGGAGGTCGGTTCGTCGAGGACCAAGACATCCGGAGCCATCGCGAGCACCGATGCGAGCGCGACCCGCTGGGACTGACCCCCTGAAAGGCGCTGGGGATTCCGGTCGATCAGCTCCTCGATCCCGACTCGTCGAAGACTCTCGACCGAGCGCTCGACGATCGTTTCCCTCTCTAAGCCCAGATTTTCGAGCCCGAAGGCGACCTCCTCGATAACTGTGGTGCTCGCACCCGTCAACTGATCGAACGGGTTCTCGAAGAGCATTCCCACACGTTCGGCGAGTTCGCCGATCGAGGCTTCGCTCACCTCGCGACCGCCGACGCGGACGCTTCCTTCCAAGTCGCCGTCGAAGTAGTGCGGGATGTAGCCCGGCACCAACCGACAGAACGTCGATTTTCCGGCGTCGCTCGGACCGGTAATCCCAATAAAACTGCCCGATTCGATGTCGAGGTCGACGTTCGAAATCGCGAGCCCCTCTCCAGTACGGTACTCCCACGAGACGTTCTCGAAGCTGATTCGGGTCATGCAACGACACCCCAAAGCCTCCACCCGACGACAGCGACTACCGCGAGCACCGCGAGCCAGCGAAGCGTTCTATCTAACCTGGTATCGGGAACGTCAAGCAGGTAGGTTCGTTCGCCCTTACGGGTGAAACCGCGCGATTCGAGCGCGAGCGCGCGGGTTTCGGTGGCGATCAGTGTTCCAATGAGGAGGGGAGCCATCAGCGCGACGTAGGATCTGAGCCGACTCCTGAGATTCGCCGTGGTGTCGAGTCCGCGGGCTTGCTGAGCGTCGAGGATCGCTCTCGCGCGCGATTGCATCTGCGGGATGAACTGCAGGGCGGCCATAAAAACGTAGGCGATCTTGTTCGAGACGCCCTTTTCCATCAGCGCGATCGTCAGCTTCTTCGGGTGGGTCGTGACGATCGTGCCCAAGAGCGCGATCATGAGGACGGTGAGTCGAAAGAGGATCAACAGCGCGAACTCGACACCCTCCACGTAGAAGGCGAGCTGGTCGATCACGGGCACGCCGAACGCGACGAGAACCGTCTGATTCTCGGGATAAAAGAGTCCCTGAATGATCACGAGCGAGAGCGCAAGCGGGGTTCCCACCGCGAGCACGATCGTCAGGACGGGCTTTGCGACGCCCGCGAGGGCAACGAGCGCGAGCAGCGCAACGGAGAGCGCAAGCGGGCCCCAAAAGTCGGGGAGCGTAAAGGCGATCAGAACGAGCGCGACGCTCACAACAAGTTTCGTCACCGGGTTCAGCCGGTGTAAGGGAGTCGAGCCGGGTCGGTACTCGAACACCGATTCCGAACCGTCCGCGTTCTCGATCAGCGCCTCGACATCGATTTCGGTCGAGCGATCCGCACTCATTTCTCGCGTGAGCGTGTCGAGAGCGCCCGTTGACCGAAGGAGGGGCGATACCGTTCGGGGACCGATTTGGCGATGAAGTAGGCGATCACCACGCTCGCGATCTTGTCGATCGGCTCGATGACGAGCTGGGAGGCAAGCACCGCCGGAACGAGGTCGAAGCCCGCCGCGAGGAAGACGCCGACGACGATGTCGGGTGCGGTGCCGGTCAGCCCGCCGAAGAGGGTGACGACGATCGGCAGGCTGACGACGATTGAGGTGAGGGCAACGATCACGCCAACTCCCGCGAGTTTGAGATAGTCGCTTCCTTCACGGATCCGGAACCACCCACGCATGGCGAAGTAGCCCGCAACGAGTGCAATCGCCGCATTGACGACGGCGAACGGAATGATCGTTGGTGATCGTGTCACGCCCAGAATCAAATTAGTCAAAATTCCGCCGACCGCCGCGACCAGCGGGCCAGCCAGAAGCGCCAACAGGATGGTGCCAACTACGTCGAGATAAATCGGAATCCGAAGGAGATTCGTCACCGTTCCGCCGACGACATTTATCCCTACGGCGACGGGGATCAACACCCAGGCGAGGGTCGTGAACTCGCCCATCCGCTCTCTCGTACTCGATCCGGTCGCCATCAGCGCCCCCCGGCGCAGGTGGTTGCTCGTACCATCGCGTTACCGGTACATCAGACAGCCGCTACTTAACCTCTTGGACCTGTCCGGATCTCGCTACTCGTACTCCCGACCGCCCAACGCTCGGCTCTCGATATACTCCCAGTCGTAGGTGACGCCAAGTCCGGGGCCGTTCGGAACCGCCACCGTTCCGTTCTCGTCGATCGCAT
>JADFQH010000113.1 GCA_022561895.1 Methanobacteriota archaeon
GCGTAAGCCGGCCCAACCCTTTTCTCAGTTCCCGTTGGACGCCCCCTATGGGCAGTGTCCATTACGACTTTACGGGCGAAACGGTCATCGTTACCGGCGGTAGCTCGGGTATCGGCCGCGCGATCGCGCTCGAATTCGGTAACGCCGACGCGGCCGTGATCGTCGCGGATCAACAGGAAGCACCGAAGGAGCCCGACGCCGAACTGGCGACCCACGAGGCGATCGAGGATTCAGGGGGAAACGCCGAGTTCGTCGAATGCGACGTTTCCGAGCCAGCCGAGATCGAGTCGGTGGTCGAGGCCGCCCGCGAGTACGGCGGCGTGGACGCCATGATCAACAACGCCGGCGTCTTTGTCGGCGGCTCGTTTACCGACTACGACCCCGAGGATCTGGATACGGGCTACGAGATCAACGTCCGGGGAATGTTCGTCGGGACGCAGGCGGCAGCCAGCGATATGATCGACCGGGGCGTCGAGGGCGCAATCGTCAACACCGCCTCGATCAGCTCGAACCTCGCCCAGCACGGGCAGGTCGCCTACGATACCACCAAAGGCGCGCTTCGGATGCTCACGCGGGGTGCGGCCCTCGAACTCGCCTCCGAGGGAATTAGAGTAAATGCCACCGCACCGGGCCAGATCGCCACCGAGTTCACCGAAGACGGAACCGAAAGCACGCAAGAGCGGGCCGGCGACGACGGGTTTTTGAAACCGATCCCGATGGGCAGAGCGGGCTTTCCCGACGATGTTGCCGGCGCGACCCTGTTTCTCGCGAGCGACAGGGCTGGCTACACCACTGGCGAACTGCTCCACGTCGACGGTGGGTGGCTGACCTGCTAATGGACCTTTTTGCTCGTCGGGATTCGTTCGCTACGCGAACGAACCACTCTCTGCTCACGGGCGCTACGCGCCCGTTCGCACGGCCAGTGGGACCTTTGGTCCCACGCTGCTGCAAAAATCTCCTCCATAGCCGGATTACATCCGGCAAGCAGTCAGAGCGAAGCTCTGACAACATCACCGGATTCCGGAGGAATCCGGTTAGCAGTCGGAAAGCTTCGCTTTCCGACGACAAAGAGCCGCGCGCTCACTCTCTTCGGTCGTTCGCTTGCGGTCCGCAGGAACAAGTACTAACCTGCTAGACAGCCGTTTGAAATCGCAGCGATATACTATCGGTCGTAACTGTATAGACGAATTCGTCGGTACGAGATGACGAATTCATCTACGGGCTTACGACCGACAGTATAGGCGAACGAACAACGAAAAAGAAACCCGTATTCGAGCGGGAAGCCGACGACAGCTATAGGGATTATCGTAGGGCTTCATCGATCTCCTGCTCGCTAACCGATCAACGTGGACCGTGTGACCGGAAGGAATCATCCGATTGGCGACGATAGTCCCTCTATGACCTCAGAGAAGGCAAAAATGCTGAACGGCGAGCTGTACGACGCGAGCGATACGGAACTGGTCGGGGAGCGAAAGCGCGCGGGTGAACTCACTCGCCAGTACAACCAATCCGAGGATGACGGCGAACAGCGCCAGCGCCTGCTCGAAGAGCTGTTCGGCTCGATCGAGGGAGAGTGCTACGTCGAGCCGCCGTTTCGGTGTGATTACGGCTCGAACATCCACGTTGGCGAGCGCTTCTACGCGAACTTCGACTGCGTCGTTTTGGACGTCTGTCGGGTCGAGATCGGCCGAGACTGCTTACTCGGGCCGGGCGTCCATATCTACACCGCAACCCACCCGCTTCCCGCCGAGGAGCGGACCGCAGGTCTCGAATACGGAAAACCGGTCACGATCGGCGACGATGTCTGGATCGGCGGGCGGGCGGTGCTCAACCCCGGCGTAACAGTAGGAAGCGGCTCCGTGGTCGCGTCCGGCGCGATCGTCACCGATGACGTTCCCGACCGCGTCGTCGTACAGGGAAATCCGGCAGTAGTCGTCAAAGAACTCGAATAAGCGTCATCTCATCCGTGTTCGACGAACTCGATCAGAGCTCCGCCCGTCGACTTCGGGTGTAAGAAGGCCACCTCGTGGCCCCATGCGCCCGACCGCGGCTCCTCGTCGATGGGTTCAATCCCGTTTTCGTGGGCAGTTTCGAGCGCTCCCTCGATATCCTCGGTGGCGACCGCGAGGTGGTGGATACCGGGTCCGTTGCGGTCGAGATATCGGGCGATCGTTCCGTCCTCTTCGGGTTCGAGTAGCTCGAAATACCCGTTTCCGAGGTCGAGAAATCGAACGGTCATCCCGTCGAAGCTCTCCTCGTGGACGAGCGGTGCATCGAAGAGGGTACAAAAGAGGCTCGTCAGCCCCTCGGCGTCGTCGGTCGCGATGCCGGCGTGATCAAAGTGCATAGTTCTCTCTCACTTCCGATACCACTCAGTACTTCGGCTCCGCGCCGCTGATCTCGTATACGTCGTCGAGGACACGGTCGCGCTGGCTTCGCCAGCCCTCGAAGGCTACTGGGGAACTCGGATAGGCGTCGTAGTGGTCCTTGAGCGTTGCCGCCCGGTCCTGGACCTGATAGAGTTCATAGAGCAGGTCCCAGTGGCCGAACGTCTTGATCAGCGTTCTGATCTTCAGCCCGAGATCCATCGAGGAGGTCCCGCTCCGACTGATCGCGTCGGCCAGCTGCTGGCCGGGAATGGCCGAAACGACGCTGACGAGGTCGTCTACGTCGTGTGCGCCGCCCCAGATGTTGTAGAGATCGATCGCGGCGAATCGCTTGCCGAAATCGGTCATCACCTTTCGGTTGTACTCCCAGAGCGCCGACTCGCTCACGTCGCTATCGGTTACGGCCTCGATGGCTTGCTGGGCCGCCCAGTAGCCCGCTTTGGCCGCGCCCGGAATCCCGCCGCCAGTCGTGGGGTTGACGTGGCCCGCCGCGTCGCCCACGGCCATGAAGCCGGGTGCGACCGCGGAGTCGTACGGCCGTCTCGTTGGCAGGGCCGCCCCGAGTTTGTCTTCTACCGTGGCTCCCTCGAACTCCGGGCGGGTCGCCATATCGCGTTTCAGCACCTCGACGAGCTCCATCGGCTCCTTGTTCATCTGAAAGCCCAGTCCGACGTTTATCTCCTTTCCCGAGCGCGGGAAGTACCAGAGATAGCCGAGCTCTTCGGTGGGTTTGAAGACGATCGCGTCGCTCCACTCGACCTCCTCTTCGACGTGGACGATCTCCCGATAGGCCGAACAGAACTGCGAGTAGTTGACGTTCGTATCGAAAGAGGTAGCAGAGAAATCGGCCTTGTCCTGGAGGATCGAGAGCGAGCCTGCCCCGTCGATCGTCACGTCGGCCTCGTAGTCGAGAACCTCGCCGTTTCGTTTTGCGCGCACACCGGAAACCGTCCCGTTCTCCTGGATCACGTCCTGTACCACCGTATCGTACTGCATCTCCGCGCCCGCGCGTTCCGCCTCCTCTAAGATGACCTCGCCGTAGCGCTTGCGGTCAATGACCGCACCCGGCTCGTCGAACTCGATGTCGATTTCCCCACCATTGGGGTTCTCAAAGCGCGCTTTCCGGATGTTCTGGTTCGTAAAGGACTCGTCTCGTAGGTAGTCGAGATCGAGCACGTCGGGGAACGTGCTCTTTCCTTTGATCGCGTCGCCACAGGCGATATGACCGGCGTCCTCTCGGGATTTTCGTTCGAGG
Organism: Methanobacteriota archaeon; assembly: GCA_022561895.1. Classification (GTDB taxonomy): domain Archaea; phylum Halobacteriota; class Halobacteria; order Halobacteriales; family Halalkalicoccaceae; genus Halalkalicoccus. The sequence goes on from JADFQH010000113.1 coordinate 3,643, forward strand.
AGCACAGTAGAGAGTCCCTCCCCGGCTGCCGTTGCGGCGGCAAAGGCCCCGGCAGTGCCACCTCCTACCACGGCGATGTCGTACGATTCGGGCATACCGTGGGAGTACACGATGGTCTCATAAAAATCAGTGGTAATACTTGCGTTGACACGTCGCGGACACGACCCCGCGGTGGCGACGGAATCCAGTCATAGCTGTTTTCGTTCGGCGATTACAACGAAAACCGAGTTCGCTCAGTAAAACTCGCGGACGAGATCCATCGCACCCTCGGGCGCACCATCGGGAATATCGTTCATCGGCTCCTCGATTCCGAGGCGCTTTTCGTAGCCAACGCTGTCGGGATTCTGATAGAGCACGCCCTGATAGATGTTGTCGAAGTCCATGATCTTCTCGCTGGCCTGATCGTAGTCCGCGGGGTCGTGGTCCTCGTCTTCGAGATCCACAAGGGAATCGCGGAAGAAGTCGTAGGTGTCGACGTCGTTGAAGGTGACACACGGACTGTAGGTGTTTACGAGCGAGAAGCCGTCGTGTTCGATGGCCTCCTCGATGATCGCGCTGTGGCGCTTTGCATCCGATGAGAACGTCTGGGCGATAAACGAGCCACCGGCGGCCATCGCCAGCGCAAGCGGGTGGACCGGCGACTGTTTGGTTCCCTCCGGCGAGGTCGAAGTCTCGAAGTCCTCCCGACTCGTGGGCGAGAACTGCCCCTTGGTGAGTCCATAAATCCGGTTGTCCATGACCACGTAGGTCATGTCGACGTTTCGCCGGACGGCGTGGATGAAGTGGCCCGCACCGATCGAATAGCCGTCGCCGTCCCCGCCCGCGACCATCACTTCCAGTTCGGGGTTCGCGAGTTTCACACCTGTGCCGACCGGAAGCGCACGACCGTGGACGCCGTGCAGCGCATACGAGTGCATGTACGTCCCGATCTTGCCAGAGCAGCCGATTCCCGCACAGATGAAGGTGTTGTCGGGATCGTTGCCGGTGTTCGCGAGGGCTTTCATCATGCCGTTCATCGTCCCGAAGTCGCCGCAGCCGGGACACCAGGTCGGTTGCTTGTCCGATTTGAAGTCGGTGAAGTGTGCTTGGGTTTCCGAACTCATGCTGTTACCTCCGATTCGCCGGCGAACGTCTCCGTGATCAGCTCACGAAGCTCGTCCGCGTTGAACCGGACGCCGTTGTATTTGTTGATGCGCTCGACGCGTGTAAGGGTGTCGCGCTCGATTAGATCCGCGAACTGCCCCGTCGCGTTACACTCGACGACGACGGTCTGTTCGGCCGCTTCGACCGCGTCCGTCAGATCCGGTCGCGGGAAGATGTAGGGAACGGAGATGAAACGTACGTCGATCTCTAGCTCGTCCATCGCTTCTCGTATTGCGCCCTCGTTCGAACCCCACGTCAGCACGAGGTTTTCTGCACTTTCGCTACCGAACTCGCGATACTCCCACTCCTCTTCCCGTTGGGCGGTCTCGACCTTCCGGTTTCGCTTATCCACCTGCTGGACGCGCTCGTCGGTGTCCTCGGTGCGCCGCCCGAGTTCGTCGTGTTCCAACCCGGTCGTCATGTGTGCGCCCTCGCCGGTTCCGGGGAACGCCCGTGGGCTGATCCCGTCCGCGGCGTCGTAATGGGGCATGAAGCGACCCTGCTCGTCCATATACTGCTCCATGTTCTCCTCGGTGACGACGTTTCCACGATCGATTTCCACAGAGCTCATATCGAACTCCTCGGGCGAAAACGTCTGTTCGGTGACGGCCATCGCCAGATCGGAAACGAGATAGACGGGTGTCTGGTACTTCTCTGCGAGATTGAACGCCTCGATGGTCTTGTGGAAACACTCGGCAATCGTCGTCGGCGCGAGAACGAATCGAGGAATCTCGCCGTGCCCTCCATAGAGGGTCGCGTTCAGATCGCCCTGCTCTTGTTTCGTTGGCATTCCCGTCGAGGGGCCAGAACGCATCACGTCGGCGATGACGAGCGGCGTTTCCGTGGTGGCGATCAGGCCGAACGTCTCCGTCATCAGATCGATTCCCGGCCCGGAGGTGGCAGTCATCGCGCGCGCGCCGGAACGCGCCGCGCCGAGGGCCATGTTGATCGCCGACAGCTCGTCTTCGGCCTGAATCACCGTCCCGCCGTACCTGTCGATTCGCCCCGTGAGATACTCCATTACGTTCGTCGCGGGGGTGATGGGATACCCAGCATAGAAGCGACAGCCGCCGACGAGTGCGCCCATCCCGATCGCCTCGTCACCATTTAAGAGAACATAATCGTTGTCGGTGGTTTCGAGATCGTAGCCGAAGTCGTGGTCGTAGTTCTCGCGGACGTAATCGCGACCCTTGCGGGCGGCCTCCTGGTTGTTGTCGACGAGCTTCTGACCCTTATCGCCGAACCGTTTTTCGAGCGCGCTGTCGAGATGCTCGATCGGGAAGTTAGCGACCTCGCAGGCCGCACCGAGTGCAACGACGTTCTGCATGATCGCCCCACCCGCGTCCTCCGCGAGTGATTTCAGGGGGACATCGAGCTCGATCTGTTCTTCGGGAACCTCGGCGTCCCACGAGCGCTCGCCATCGAAGATGACGACGCTACCCTCGTGGAGTTCGTCCGTATTTTCGTCGATGGTGCGTTGGGTGAGCGCCACCAGAATGTCGAGCCGATCGACGACGCTGTTGAGCTCGTCGACGGAGGTTCTGATCTTGTAGGCGGTGTAGCCGCCGCGGATTCGGGAAGCGAAATCCTTGGATGTGAAGACGTGTCGTCCGGCCCGTGAGAGAGCCTGGGCGAAGATCTTCCCCGTCGAATCGATCCCGTCGCCGGCTTCCCCGCCGGTTTGTCGGCGCCCGCCGAGCGGGTGCGCGAGGTCGCGGCCTCGGTCGCCGCCGGCGCCCGCGAGATCGACATCGTGATTTCGCGCACCCACGTGCTGACCGGCGACTGGCGGGCGCTCTACGACGAGGTGCGGGCGTTCCGCGAGGCCGCGGGGCCGGCCCGCCTGAAGACGATCATCGCCACCGGCGACCTCGCCACCCTGCGCAACGTCGCCAAGGCGAGCCTGGTCTGCATGATGGCCGGCGCCGACTTCATCAAGACCTCGACCGGCAAGGAGGCGGTCAACGCCACCCTTCCGGTAAGCCTGGTCATGGCGCGCATGATCCGCGCCTATCGCGAGCGCACCGGCCACCAGGTCGGCTTCAAGGCGGCGGGCGGCATCGGCACCGCCAAGGCCTCGCTCGGCTATCTCATACTGATGAACGAGGAGCTCGGCCGCGAGTGGCTCGAGCCCCGGCTGTTCCGCATCGGCGCCTCGAGCCTGCTGGGCGATATCGAACGCCAGCTCGAACACCACGTGACGGGGCGCTATTCGGCCCAGTTCCGCCACCCGATGGCATAGGAGGGCAACCGTGAGCGTCGTCGAGATCTTCGAGTCGATGGACTACGGGCCGGCGCCCGAGAGCGGGGCCACCGTCGAGGGCTGGCTCGAGCGCCACGGGGCGAAGTTCGGCCTGTTCATCGGCGGGCGCTGGGTCAGGCCGCGCAGCGGCGCGTGGTTCGACAGCGTCAATCCCGCCACCGCCACGCCGATCGCCGCGATCGCCCAGGCCGGAGAGAAGGACGTCGACGCGGCGGTCCGCGCGGCGCGCGCGGCGCAGGGCGACTGGGCCGCGCTCGGCGGTCACGGGCGGGCGCGCTGTCTCTACGCGCTGGCCCGGCTGGTGCAGAAGCACGCGCGCCTGCTCGCGGTGCTCGAGACCATGGACAACGGCAAGCCGATCCGCGAGACCCGCGACATCGACATCCCCCTGGTGGCGCGCCACTTCACCCACCACGCCGGCTGGGCCCAGTTGCTCGACAGCGAGTTCAGGGGCTTCGAGCCGGTCGGCGTCGTCGGACAGATCGTTCCGTGGAACTTCCCGCTCCTGATGGTGGCGTGGAAGGTCGCCCCGGCGCTCGCCGCCGGCAACACGGTGGTGTTCAAACCGGCGGAATTCACCAGCCTCACGGCGCTCATGTTCGCCGAGCTGTGCCAGGACGCGGGACTGCCGCCCGGCGTGGTCAACGTGGTCACCGGCGACGGCTCGGTTGGCGAGCTGATCGTGCGGCACGGCGGCATCGACAAGATTGCCTTCACCGGCTCGACCGAGGTCGGCCGGATCATCCGCGAGGCGACGGCCGGGACGGGAAAGCATCTGACGCTCGAGCTCGGCGGCAAGTCGCCCTTCATCGTCTTCAACGACGCCGACCTCGACAGCGCCGTCGAGGGCGTGGTCGACGCCATCTGGTTCAACCAGGGTCAGGTGTGCTGCGCCGGATCGCGCCTGCTTTTGCAGGAGGACATCGCCGAGACGATGCTCGCCAAGCTGCGCGCCCGGATGGAGACCCTGCGAATCGGCGATCCGCTCGACAAGGCGATCGACATCGGCGCCATCGTCGCGCCGGTCCAGCTCGAGCGCATCGAGCGCCTCGTCGCCCAGGGCGTGGAGGACGGCGCCACCATGTGGCAGCCGAGCTGGGCGTGCCCGACCGAGGGTTATTTCTATCCGCCGACGCTGTTCACCGACGTGGCGCCGGCGTCGGCGATCGCCCAGGTCGAGATCTTCGGCCCGGTCCTGGTGGCGATGACGTTCCGCACCCCCGCCGAGGCCGTGGCGCTCGCCAACGACACGCGATACGGGCTCGCCGCCAGCGTCTGGAGCGAAAGCGTGAACCTCGCGCTCGACATCGCGCCCAAGCTCAAATGCGGCGTCGTCTGGATCAACAGCACCAATCTGTTCGACGCGGCGTGCGGCTTCGGCGGCTACCGCGAATCGGGCTTCGGCCGCGAGGGCGGCCGCGAGGGCCTGTGGGCGTACCTGCGCCCGGCCTGGGAGAAGTCCCTCCCCGCCTACGCCGAGCCCGAGCCCGAACCCGCGCCGGCCGCACCCGAACCCGTACCCGTGACGCCCGACGCAGTCGGGGTTCGGCCCCTCGACCGCACGGCGAAGATGTACATCGGCGGGCGTCAGGCGCGGCCCGACGGCGGCTACAGCCGGGCGGTGGTGGGCCGCGCCGGCGCGCTCAT
>JADFQH010000114.1 GCA_022561895.1 Methanobacteriota archaeon
GCACGGGCGGCGTGTTCTTGAACTCGCGAGCGAAATCGCTTCGGAGCCGTGCCTGCCATTCCGGAGCAGGCGCCGCGGGGGCGCTGGAGGTGCTCAGCGTCGGGGTCAGGTCAGCCGCCTGAAGCGCCTTGCGAAGCGTCTGCCGATACTCCTCACTGCTCTGAGCAGCAGATTCCGTACCACCTCGCTCATACAGCGCTGGGTCCTCCTCAAGCAAGCGCTCGATCTCCTCCCGAGTCTCGGTGAATACCTGCGTGCCATGCGCTGCACCCTCGATCGGCGCAGCGACACCCACCGAGGCTGCCGCCATCGCAAGCTTGTCGAGGATCCGCTGCTCCAGGTTCAGCAGTTCATCCAGCCGGTCCAGGGGAAAGATGGTCCTTAGGAACACGCGCTTGTGCGGGCTGGCGATGCGGTCGATTCGGCCATGCCGCTGCACGAGTCGCATCGGATTCCAGGGCATATCGAAGTTGATGATGTGCCTGCACTGCTGGAGATTGACGCCTTCAGCCAGAACATCTGTCGTCACGAGGGCGTCGTAGAGATCTTCACCACTCGGGGACTGCATCGATACCGGCGCAAATCCTCGGACAGCCTCCTGCCGAGAGACACCATCAATGTCATCGGAGCCTGATACAGCTGCCAGCCGATCAATGTAACCAGCCAGCTCTGGGTGCCTCGGGATCTCCTGCTCCAAGTACGCTCTTATCCAGTCGACGGTATCGGCGAAGAACGAAAAGATCAGAACCTTGCGCTTCTGCGCCTCGTCCTCGCCACTAGATGCCTCTTCCGCAGCCTGCTTTGCGATCGCCTTCAACTCGGTGATCAGTGCTTGGAGCTTGGGGTCCGTATCCGGTGTGATCTGCTTCGCGAGCGCCGCCAACGACTGGAGCTTCTCAAGATCCGCATTGACGGCCTCGCGCAGCGCATCGATGTGGAAGTCATCCGCATCCTCGGTGAGATCACTCTGCTTGAGCAAGTCCTCGAATACGGCCTCATCATCTGCAGCCAACTCCCGCAGGAACTGCGTTGAGATGACGCGACCCGCATCCAGAGCCTCGATAAAGCGCCCGTGCTCGCGAGCCATCTTTGACACTGTGTTGCCAAAGGCATGGATCGAGGACTCGAACCGCTTCAGCAACCCAGAGCGGAGCAGTCCGACCGTGGCATGGGACCGTGCTTCCTCGTCGGGATCCCCACTTACCTTCCGGAAGTGCTCCGTCCGGTAGCGCGCGAAGCTGATGTTGTCGCCGCTCTCCGGGTCGCCCGCGCGGGCGACGGAATCGACGCAGTCGATTCCGAGCACCTCCTCGTAGTTCGGGTTGATGCCGACGATCTCGCCCTCGAACTCGTCGCGGAGATTTGCGGTGATCGCGCGGCCGACCGACCCCTCGCGGGGTGTCGCGCCGACCACGGCGACCCGCTCGGGCGAGAACAGCCCGGTCAGATCGGCCACTGGTTCACCTCCCGGCGGACGTTCGGTGTAAAGCCCATACACCGAACGCTTCGGGCGGAAGCCGTTTAGTTCGTGTGGCGCGCTCGACGACCGAGAACGGGGTTGTCTCAGCCACGGATCAGACGTCTTCGGGCAACCACCCGCCCGGAACATCCAACCGGTTACGGATCGACGTAGTGAGCGGCGTTACCACCTATTCGGTCAGTTGTCTGATCGTCGAGGGTCCCTTCCTGCTTCAGCACGTCGTCGTGTTTGAGCGTGACAAGCGCCCATGGTGAGGCGAAACTGGGGTCCACGGGAAGACTGCCGGAGATGAAATCAGAACCGGTAATCGGGATCGCCTCCGACCGTGGCGTCGTCGTAATCGCGGCATAGATCGCCTCTTCGCCGGCGAACCGGTGAGTGTCATCACTAAGAGCGATGTACGGCCGTCCCTCGTGACCACCGAATGGATCGGGAGCTTTGACAACGTCGCCGCGTGAGAACATTCGCTAGTTGTCCTCACTCGCGCCGTAGTAGTCATCGGTAACAGACGCAGAACTCGCAACGTAGACCGCGCCCTGCGCTGCTAACCGATCGTCGTCTCCAATCGTCCAGACGTCTCCCTTGTGTCGAACGAGTCCACGGTTTTCTAATCGTGAGAGCGTTACCCCGACACTCCCTCGATTAATTCCGGTTTCCTCGTGAATCTCTTTCGGTGCGAACCCCATCTCGGGATGCTTTGCAAGGAATGTAAGGATCGTATGCGCGTTCGTCCCCTCGCTGAGGTCCATGCGCCCCTTATCCGGATCGTATTCATCAAATCGTACTGGCATGGTGTAATAGTGTTGGAATTCTATCGTAATAACCGTTTCCATCCTATTCTCGCCTACGTATATGTATTGAACTAGCAGAAGCACAGTTGAACCGCTGCTTGGGTGGGGCGCTTCGCACTCGCGTTCGAGCACTGTCAACTCGTCACTGGGCAAGCGACACTGTTCACATACTCGTTGCTCGTTTCTTCGCAAGCGGTCGATCAAAACGACCGCATTCACACGTCCTCGGGCAACCACCCGCCCGAAACCTCGATGTTCGCGCCGCTGATGTAGTCGCTTCCCTCCTCCAAGAAGGTGAACACCGCCTGGGTCACGTCCTCGAAGCTCGCGGGCCGATCTCTGGGGAGTTCTTCGGGAAACTCGTCGCTGTTCTCGATCACGTACGGCGAAACGGCGTTTGCGGTGATCCCGTCCGACTGGGTGTCGGCCGCGAGCATTCGCGTAAACTGAAGCACGCTCGATTTCGCCATGAAATACGGTGCGTTCTTCGGGTTGATCAGCCCGCGCTCGCTCGACGCATACCCGATGTTGACGATCCGTCCCCAGCCCGACTCGCGCATTGCCCCCAATGCGCGTTTCGAGCAGAGATACGTTCCGTTGACGTTGGTCTCTACCACTCGCTGCCACGTCTCGAACTCCATCTCCTCCCAGTGTTCGGGCGCGAACGCCCCGACGTTGTTCACGAGGATATCGACGGCTCCGAGTTCGGCTTCCGCGGTGGAAAACAGCCGATCGACGGCTGCGGGATCCGTTACGTCGCCCTGTACGAGTGCTGTCTCGACGCCCCGTTCGCGCGCCTCGGCGGCGACCTCCCGAGCGCTCGCCTCGCTCGTGTTGTAGTGGACGGCGACGTTCGCGCCGCGCTCCCCGCAGGCGATCGTGAGCGCCCGGCCGAGCCCCCTCGCGCTGCCGGTAATTAAAACGGTGTGGCCGTCGAGATCCGGTTCGATCATACTCGTTGTGCGGCCGAGGCCGCAATAGCCCTTTTCCAACCCACGTTTATAACGGCGGCCCGTGTACCGGGGGTATGGCCATCGAAACGATCCTTCTGGCCGTCGGCCAGGAAGACGAGGACAGAGCGAAGCGACTCGCCGAAACCGCGATCGAGATCGCAGAACCGACCGGCGCACACGTCGTTCTCTCGCACATCTTTACCAACCGTGAGTTCGACGAGGTCGTCGATCAGCTCGACTTCGATGCCGGTGAAAACCCCGATCCGAGCGACGTCGCCGCTCGGCACGTAACCACCCGAACCGTCGCCCAATCGCTCGATGCGGTCGACGTGGACTACGAGATCCGTGGCTCGGTCGGGGATCGCGGCGAGACGATCGTCGATCTCGCAAAAAGTGAAGGGGCCGATCGTGTGATCGTCGGCGGCAGACGACGAAGCCCGACCGGAAAAGCCGTCTTCGGGAGCACCGCCCAAGAAGTGATGCTCTCTGCGCCCTGTCCCGTCACGTTCGTCCGGGATTAATTTTCGGAGGTATCGTCCTCGCGTCCGAGCTCCGCATCCTCCTCTTCGACCCCACGAGTGGCGGCCTCGCCAGTCGAAACTTCCTCTTCGGGATCGAGCTCCTCCGTGTTTTCGCGTACGTCCTCGGAATCGCGTGGCTCCTCGGGAACGGGGTCCTGTACATCCTCCTCGCCGCGCGGATCCTCTAGCTGGGAGTCGTGAACGTCCTCGCGGCCCGAGGTATCGTCGACGCCCGGCGGCCGTTCGTTCGCGTTCGCGTTTTGGCCGCTAGTTTCGTTCGCATCATCGTCCTCACCCGCCGGAACACCCATTTCGTCGCTTGCGAGATCCGCCTCACGCTCGGAAACCTGTTCGTCGGTCATCCCCGTTGCGCCGCTCTCGTCAGTCGTTCGCTCGTCGGTCACGTCGCCCGCGTCGTCCATCTCCGCTGCGGTCTCGTCGCCCGACACCTGCCCGTCGATCGGATCCTCGCGCTGCTCCTCGGACGGGGGTTGATCGGCAGAGGGCGAATCCTCGTGGCCGGTTCCGGTCCCGGTTTCGCCCATGGTCCCCGTCGGGCCCTCGTCCGCTTCGTCGGGGTCGACGTCCGTCGCCTCGGGATCGTCCGCCGCGAGATGCACAGCCTCGTCGTCGATCTCCGCGATATGCTGGCTCTCGATGGTCTGGGCGTCCTCAGTGTCTCCCCAGCCGAGAGTAGCCTTGATGCTGTCCGTGAGACCGGGATCGCTCTCGACGTGGAGCGTCCCCTCCTCGACATCGCTGACGATCCCGATCGTTTCCCCTGTGGAATCGATCACGTCCTTGCCCGCGTCGTCCTCGCTCGGTTGCGTTCGGTGATCGTTTGCCATACAAGGGAGAAGGGTGGGAAACCGGATAAACACCCACCCGGAATGTGCATGGCTACACTGTCGGCCATCAAAGAACGAACGTCAGTGGCACGATTCGACGGACAACAGCCCATCCGGCCCGGTTCTGCCATAACAGATAACCGAGTTACGGCCGACAGTATACCGGGCCGTCAGTGGGGAATCTATGCAGTTAAGTGGCGGGCGGATCGTTTCGTGAAACGTGTACTACGTCGGCGTCGATCTCGGAGCGACCAACATTCGAGCGGCGGTCGCGGACGGCGAGACCGAGATCCTCGCGGTCGCACGTCGGGAAACCCCCCAGGGGCCGACGGGGATCGACGTTACAGAGGCCGTGTTGCGCACGATTCGGGAGGCCTGTGAAGACACAGCGGTCGAGCCAAAAGAAATCGCCGCCGCCGGGATCGGCAGTTTCGGACCGTTCGATCTCGCGGCGGGCACGATCGAAAACCCCGCAAATCTCCCCGATACCGTCGAAACGATCCCGCTGACCGGTCCCGTAGAGAAACTGATCGACTCCCGACGAGTCTACCTCCATAATGACACCATTGCGGGCGTCATCGGCGAGCGCTTTCACTCGGATCGCAACCCCGACGACATGGTGTATCTGACGATTTCTTCAGGGATCGGTGCGGGCGTCTGTGTCGACGGCAACGTACTTTCGGGATGGGACGGCAACGCCGGCGAAGTCGGTCATATGACTATCGATCCCGAAGGACTCAGAACCTGTGGCTGCGGCCACGATGGCCACTGGGAGGCCTACTGCTCGGGGAATAACATTCCCAGATACGCCCACCTGCTCTACCAAGACGCCCAAGGATTTGAAACAGCGCTCCCGGTCGAGGATCCCGACTTTTCGGCCGTCGATGTCTTCGAGAACGCCGCAAACGACGACTTTGCGCGCTACGTAATCGATCAGGTGGGCCACTGGAACGCGATGGGCGTTGCGAACATCGTCCACGCCTACGCACCGCTCGTGATCTACGTCGGTGGTGCAGTCACGATCAACAACCCCGAACTGACGCTCGATCCGATCAGGGAGAAGTTAGAGGAGATGGTGTTTGTGAACATCCCACAGATCGAGCTAACGACGCTTGGGGACGATGTGGTGCTTCATGGGGCGATCGCGAGTGCGATGACCGATGGTACTGGTGATCGGGCGCGAATACGACGTTGAGCGCCTGCGCCAGTACCATCGCAGCTGGGACCGGCGATCGGGGTCGAATGCGAAGCTGAACACTATCCGGACAGCTATTCCTCACGATCTGTCACCGGAGGCGCACCATTCTCATAGCTGGAGCGCGTAGGATCGCCAATGAGCACCCAAGCTGACGAGGAGGATCTCAAATCGAGAGTCGAGACGTGGCTCGTAAAGCAGATGCCGATCATCCAGATGCACGGCGGGACGAGCGCCGTTCGGAAGGCAGAACCCGGCGGCGAGGTGATCATCGAACTCGGTGGGGGCTGTCGAGGCTGTGAGGTAAGCGCGATTACTACTGGGAATATCGAGGCCGAGCTACTCCAGTGGCCCGAAATCGAGGAAATTACCGTCCGCGCGCCTGACGCCGGAGAGAGTTTCGGTGTGGATCAGCCGGAAAGCATCATGGGAATCGATCGATCGGAGGGCGGGCGCGGGTTCTGATCACCCCAATTCAGAATTTTGAATCTTAATTCGATATACTGATACAGGAGAGGGCCGTAGCTACAGATATGGCCACGGACCACGCCGAAAAACTCAAACGAATTCGAGAGACTGCAATGACGGCGAGTGAGGCGAAAAACGCCGGAGAGATCGCACAGGCAGCAGGTGTCTCGCGGAACACGGCAGCGAAATACCTCTCGCAGCTTACCGAAGACGACGTTCTCATCGCCGAGACTCGGGGTCGAGAAACGGTCTATCGGGCTGATCCGGTCACACAGTATTTCCGCCAGCTCCGCGAACTCACGTCGAACCACTCGAAGGAGGCTCTCACGGGCGAACTGAGTGCAGTAAAGGAGGATATCGAGCGGTTCAAATCCGAGTACGATGTCGAGCGCGCGGACGAACTCCGCGCGACCGTCGGCGACGTCGGCACCGCCGAAGAACGAACAAAGCGTCGCAACGACGCGGACGACTGGGAGTATTTCGACCATCAGCGCAAACTCATCCAACAGGCGCTCCAGCTCTACGAGGGGGTCGCAGAATCCCGCCGGAGCCTCCGAGCCTGATGGACGAAGACCGTTCCGGGTCGAAACCGGGGAACGCGAGACATCTCCACCGGTTCGAACTCCACAAGCGGGTTTCGAACCGTCTCAGACGAACTGACGGCGTTGTCGATGTTCGGAGTGAGCCAAGCCCGTTTCGCCCGACGAAACTCTTTGCGTCGGTCGATGGCAACGCGTTTGGTTCGGCCTGTCCGGACCGCGACCTCGAATTCGAATGGCGGCCACGAGCAGAGAGCACGGATCAGTTTCGCATTCAGTTCATTCCATCCGACGAGCCGTGGTCGTGTGGCTGGCATCAAGACGAAACCCATCCCGAACTTGGAGCTTGTCACTTCCAGATCGATCATCAAGACTGGGCCGAACCCAAGCGAACCGGCGTCGAGTTCGAGGACAGGCTACCGATGGCAGTCTTCGAGGCGTGTCTCGACGCGCTTCGAGAACACGGTTCGACTCCGGAATCAATTTTGGACGGAACGTGATGAACACATCCACCGCGCAAAAAACACCTACCGACCGAGCTTGTTTCGGTTGATCGCAACGTCCGTTGGCGCGACGATGATCTGGTCATCACCTTTTTGAACGATGTCGCCGTTGACTTCGTGGGCGACCTGCCGGAGTTCATCGATGATGTGTTCGACCGTTCGGTCGCTGGTTCGCAGCCGGACGATATCCGCAACGACGATGTCACCATCGTAGACGGCGTCCTTGATGGCGATGAGATCGCGCTGGCCGTCGATCTCCGCGATATGTACCTGCGTGCCCGCCTCGTCGGGGGCCGCTTCGATGTCGCCAACGTCGACTTCGACGTAGTCCTCGACGCTCCGCCCTCGGCGCTGGGTGCCCTGTTCGCCGAGGAGCTTGTCCATAAACCCCATAGGCGAGGGTCCGCCCCCGAGCGTATAGTTCTTGCGTCAGACGATTCGTATCGGATGACCACCCGGAGTTTTATGCGGACCCTGCGACCTCCGACCATGACGTTCAGCATCTGCGTGCGCGAACGGTACGAGGACGAGCAAGGGGCAGAACAGCACCGCTTCGGCGTCGCCGTCACAACCCGCCTTCCAGGGGTGGGAACTCTCTGTCCGTTCGCGAGCGAGAACGGCGCGGTCGCGACCCAGAGTCTCGTCAACGTCGAATTAGGAAGGAAGGGCGTCGAGTATCTCGACGATGGACTGGCCGTCGAAGATAGTTTGCAAGCGCTTTTGAACGCCGACGAGGGAGCTGAGAACCGTCAACTGCACGGCGTGGATCGCGAGGGGACGTTCGTCTTTTCGGGCGCGGAGTGCAAAGACTGGTTCGGCCATCGCGAGGGCGAGAACTATACGGTGGCTGGCAATCTCCTCGTGGGTGAAACGGTGATCGAGGCAGTCGCAGCGACGTATGAAGAAGGCAAAAGAGATCGACCGCTCGCAGAACGGCTGATAGACGCGCTCGCAGCCGGACATGAAGAAGGCGGGGACAAACGCGAGGAGCTATCGATTCAGAGTGCAGCGCTCAACGTCGTCTCAAGCGAGGAGCACCCGTTAAAACGATTTTACAATGATCTGCGGGTCGATGCGACGGAGACGCCGATCGAAGATCTCGAAGAAACCTACGAACTCGCCCAGCGGGGTCCCGAAGCCGGTGCTCACGGCCCCGCCCAGCCTGCCCTGGGAAGCCTGGACCCAGGCCGCCCATGCCGACTACCTGGCCAACCTCGCGCCACAGTCCCTGCCGGGCGAGATCGACATGCCGGCCATCATCGGCCTGCTGCAGCAGCATCTGCCGGCCGACACGGTGGTGACCAACGGTGCCGGCAACTTTGCCAGCTGGGTGCATCGCTACTGGCGTTTCCAGGGGATTGCCAAGGGCGCCAAGACA
>JADFQH010000115.1 GCA_022561895.1 Methanobacteriota archaeon
CTGATGGCGGAACTCGCACTCATTACGCCTCCGGTCGGCATGAACCTCTATGTCATTCACAGCATACGCGGGCCCGGGCACAGCATTTCCGACGTGATCGTTGGCGTGATCCCCTTTCTTTTCATGATGGTCGCAGTAACTGCGATACTCATTTTCTTCCCGGGAATCGCGCTATGGTTGCCGGGCATTCTCTACGACTGATGCAAAGAGTATCGTTTCCGTCATTCAGGCGGCCGGACATGTGAGACATAAAATTTAAGGAGAAAAAGGTGATGCAAGCTGACCTGATCTTGGAAGGTGGCCTTCTGGTCTCGCCAGAAGCCATAGTCTCCGCCGATCTCGCCGTCCTCGACGGGGACGAACTCGGGGCGCTCTGCCGAGCGAACGCCAGCGGCTCGGAGCCGATTTTTGTACTCGACCGCACGAAACCGATCCGAGAGACGGGCGTTCGCGACGACGACGAACAGAAAGACGCTCGCGACGATAAACAGCAGCGCAACGACTACGACGATCACCGCAGAGTCGTCAACGTTGCCGAAAAACAGCCCCGCAAACGCCGCGATCCCCGCAAACAGCAGTCCAAAGGCGATCACCTGTAGCATCTGGTTGCCGAGATCACCGCTCCCTTCGGGAACTTCCTCGGGATCGGGCAGCGACCAGTCCTCGGGCGGTTCGGGAACCTCGTAGTCGTCCATCGAACAGAGCGCGACCGTTGGCTTTACGTCCCGGACGACGGTTCCTTGCCCTTCGACGCTCCCGTCGGGATAGACGATCGCATAGCCCTCGTCGGAGTAGGCCAGGATTCGTGGCGGTCCTTCAAACCGTTCGAGCACCGCGAACACGTCCCGGTTTGCGATCCGGGATTTGAGATCCTTCTCGACCCGCTCGATCAGCTCCTCGCCGGTGATCCACGAGTCGAGATCGAACGCCGCATCCCAGTCGTCGGCGTCCATCCGAGCCATATCCTCGGGACCGAAGCTCTCGAAGTCGTACTCCTCGGCGGGAACCGACCGCTCATCGTCGCTCCCGTCTTCCTCGGCGTCCTCGAAGGAACGACCGTCAGCCATTGGCTTGAAATAACGTTGGGATCAACATACGTGTTCCGGGATAGGTGATGAGGACGGTTGGGACTGCTTCCCGCTGGTTGCATATGCGGGGCAGCACCAATGCGAGAAGAGACGACGACCATCCGTACGAATCCGCGCCGTTTAACGCACGTCCGCACCAAGTGAAGTCGATGGTCGATGCCGCCGTCTGGGCGACGATCGCGCTTTTTCTCGTTACCGTGAGCTTCCCGTTCTATCTCTTCGGCGCGTGGATTATCATCGAAAACGATCCCGTCACGTGGGCAGTGTTAACACGACATCTCAAATACATCCTCACCGGACTGGTGCTTACGACCGGCCCGGTCGCCCTCTGGATGGTCCCTCGACTGCTCGATCAGCTCACCGGCTTTCAGGCGATGCACGCCATCTTCGGGATGCAGGCCTACGCCTTCCTTCTTTTTGCGCTCACAGGAATAGTCCGGATCTTTCAGGCCAAATATCGAAACGATTTCTACGAGAATCCCAACCAGGACGTAGCGATCGACGATCTCCACGAAAACATGGGTGCGTGGCGCTTTCGCCTACGAATCGGCGTCATCGGCTACGTCCTCTGTTGGCTCATCGCCTATCTGCTTGGAGTGATCCAGTTTGGTCTCACCTATCTCTAGCGACCTGCTGTACCGTTAGCTGTTGTATGGACGTTCGTCGCGGTGAGCGTCGGGGTTCGCGGTCTCTTCGGCGGCGGCCTCTCGCTGTTCGTCTTCGTCGTCGAGCTTCTCTTCGGCTTCCTCCTCTTGCTGGCGTTCGAGTTCCTCTTCGTGTTCGTCGTCGAGTTCCTCTTCGTGTTCGTCGTCTTTCTCGTGTTCGAGTTCGACGTCCCGGCCGTGTTCTTCCGATTCGGTCATAGTATCCCCCTCTTCACGATGGAGGATAAAAACGGTTGGCCCCGCACTCGCCGGTTCACCACGCTTCGTTGCTCGCGAGATCGGTCTCGGAATCGAGCTTCGAGGACGGACAGATATCTTCGAGTACACACTCAGAACAGTCGGGATTTCGGGCCGTACACGTTTCCCGGCCGTGGCTGATACAGAGGTGAGTGAAATCCTGCCACCCCTCTCGTGGGAGGAGTTCCATCAGCTCGCGTTCGATCTTCTGGGGGGAGTGCGCTTCGGTGATGCCCAGCCTGCGGGTCAGGCGCTGTACGTGCGTGTCGACGACGACGCCTTCGACCACTTCGTGGCCGTGCTGGAGCACGACGTTCGCCGTTTTGCGACCGACGCCTGGCAGCTCCGTGAGTTCGCTCATCGTATCCGGAACCTGCCCACCGTGCTCAGAAACAATGATCTCACTGGCTTCCCTGATGTACTTCGCCTTGTTGTTGTAGTAGGTGATCGAGCTGAGCGCCTCTGCGAGTTCTTCTTGGGGTGCGTTTGCGTACTCCGCTGCGCTTTCGTACGTTGCAAAGAGGTCTTTCGTCTCCTTGTTGACTCGCTCGTCGGTACACTGCGCCGAGAGGATAACGGCGATAAGCAGTTCGAGCCGGTTCGAAAAGTCGAGCGAGATCGTCGTATTGGGATACGTTTCGAAAAGACGTTCCGTGACCTCGGCGGCTTGTGCTTCCGGCGAGTCCAGTCGGGTTCCCATACAGTGGATGGAAAGCGCGTCGTGTTGAGCGGTTCGATTTCGTTCGTACTCACGTCTCACCCCTATTGCGTTACGGTTCCACAAGCAATCACTGCAACGTAGTTAGATCGAGTCAAATTGATCTACATTATGTATAACTGTAGTAGAGTGTATGCACCAACTGAATCGCATATACTCATGTGAAACGGCCAGAATTTAACGACGACTGGTTCAATTCAAACGCCGAACTGCCGTACGGCGTCGAGCCGTCGGAAGTCAAGACGGCAATCAAAGAGTTCTACGAGTTCTACGGGGACATGAACCAGTTCTTTTTAGAAGAAGGACACGGGCGCATAGAAACCATTCTCCGGGCGAACAACGCGCTGAGCGATTTTATTGGAAACGTTGCGACCGAAGAACTCGCACAGGCATCCGACGCTCTCGTTATCAACCAGAAACCGGACGGCTTTCCGGATCTGCTTCCGAGCGAACACAGGGAGTATGCGGAACATAATTTCAAGATTCATCACGGTGGCTATGGTATCGAAACGAAATGCAGCAAATCGAGCGGCGGCTGGCAGGCACACAACAATGAGGAGGCGTGGTTCATCGTATTTCGATACGAGCGTGGCGATCCCGAGGACGCGATCCACGAGATGGATCCAATTCAGTTCACGCAGGTTCTCGCTGGAAACCTAACCGAGGATGACTGGAGCCATAGTGGGCGGTCGGAAGACAGTCGCCGGACGATCACAAGTAGCATTATCGCGAGCGGGATGGACACGCTCAGATCGAACCCGGTCTATGAAGATCCGAACGCGATTACGGGACGCGGAGAGGCGCTCGTCCGCTATCGCAAGCATCACGCAGCGTTCGATCCGACGTTTGCGGACGAACATCCGGAGTACACTCCTCAGTAATCACTGAGATTTCCCTGCACCGCTTCTTTTACGTCCGCCCGGCGTTCAATCGGTGTTGTGACCTTCGTGAGTTCGGGGATCGCGTTCGTTGCCATTTCGTAGAACGTCTCATCGATCTCGATTCCGACAGCGTCGTAGCCAAGGGCGTTCGCCGCGGCGACGGTTGATCCGGATCCCATGAACGGATCGAGGATGACTCCCTCTCTGAGTGGGAGGGCGGCATGTGAAAGCTCGCGCATCAGCTTTTGTGGTTTGAGGTTCGGATGTGCTTCCGGGCTCTCCGAATCTGGATGGGCTTTTTTCGAGATCGCCGTCTCTTGACTTGGGGTTTTGCCGTTCCCAAGGAGATCGGTAAACGGCCGCTCGGCAGACTCCCGTCGAAGGCCACCTGTTTGCCAGTTTTCGAGATTATCTTGAAGCCGACCGTTGAATGGTTTTCTGTAGAGAAGCCACGGCTCCCACCAGACGCGAGGCATTGAGGAAACCATATCGTACTCCTCGTGGGCATTTTTCGGCCGATCTCCACCTCTCAGTGTTTTCGTCTCGCGGACGAGCACGTCCCGCCGTTCCAAGCCTGCTTCATCCAGTTGCATCGCGACCTCGTGCATCAACAACTGCGTCGTCGCAACGAAGAGATGTCCGCCGGGTCGTAGCACACGTTCTGCGACCTCACCGAACTCCTTGAAGAACGTTCGTAGCTTCTCCTTGTCCGGCTCAGAAAGAACCGTAAATCGGGGCAGCGGTTTTCGTTTGCTTCCATCTAACTCGGGCGGAATACGCCACACACCACCGACACCATCTCGCATTTTCTCGACTTGTGCCGTTTCGAACTCGATGACACCATACGGAGGGTCCGTTATGATCGCATGGAACTGGTTCTCCGGATACGCTTCGAGAACCTGAAACGCGTTTCCATGGCGTAGTTCGAGTTCGGACGTTGCTCCCATTGTTCGTAGATTCTGTGTCATGCGTTCTTATGTCCTCCCTTTCACTACTCCGCTTGATACCGTAAGTACTTTGAATTATAACGTAGGTAAACCTACGCCAAAGCGCTGTCAATCGCCGAACGATGGGGCAGACTGAAGAAGACGTTGCATTCGTTGCCGTCGGGCCGAACAGACAGAAAGTATTATTCCGACTCACCGAAAGCCCCGCGATTCCGGCACAGATACGCGAAGACACCGGACTGGAGTACTCTCGGATATCGGAGTCGGTTAACGCGCTGCGCGGACGTGATCTGATCAGGCTGCTCGTCCCCGAAGAGACCGCTCGTGGTCGACTGTACGAAATCACGGAGAGAGGAGAGGATACGATCGCATATATGCAAGAAAACGGAATGCTCGAATGAGTTCTCAGATCACGCCGTGGCGCTCGTAGAACTGCCGGGCGCGCTCGTCTCGAAGGAGCGGCTTGTGGATCTGAATCATCGCCGAGGAGTTGTTGTTCGCCTCGATGATCACGAACTCCCCCTCGCCGGTGACGACGAGATCCCAGCCGATGTACGGAATGTACGAGAGCCGTTCTGCGATCTCGATCATCCGGGCTTTGATCGCATCCCAACCCGGCACGGAAACACCGGCGATCCGCTCGCCGGTGTCGGGGTGGTTCTCGAATTTTTTCGGCGAATCCGGCGGGAGATACTGCATACCCGGTCCGAACGTTCCCGAATCCGGATCGACACCAATGGACAGTCCGCCCTGCGAGAAGTTATCGAGTGCGCCCGAGCGAGCGGTGCCAAGGCGGTGGGTGGCGATCGGGACGAACGCCTCGCCCGCTTGCTCGTCGTACATCGTGAGCACGCGCATCGTGTTGATCGAACCGTCGTAGATGTCGGCCGCGTAGCTCGCTTGGGGGACGTACTCGGTCACCAGATAGTCCTCTAACTCGCTGATCTGCGAGCGAATCTCCGACTCCGAACAGCGCTCTTGGTTGACCGAAAACCCCCCGTCGTAGGCACAGATCAACACCTGCTTTCCGGAGCCGCCCTTATACCGCTTGCAGACCAGCCGGCCATCCGCTCGAAGGCGCTCGACGACCCAGTCCGCCCCATCCGAAACCGACGACTCGGGACCGGTGGATCGGCCGAGCAGGCGGCCGATCGAACTGTTCGTACGAAGCTCGCTGGTGTCGACCGGGTGGAGCTGTCCTCGTTTGAGCAGGCCGTACACGGTTGGGAGATGCTCGTCGAACTCCCTGAGAAGAAGATGACAGAGCAGTTTATTGTCGATCGCATCGATCCACGGCTCGTTTAGGTAGTACGCGTGTACGTAGCGCGCAACGTCCGAGAGGTAGTCCTCGGGATCGTAGCGCTCGAAATCGTAGAGGTGGGCGGCCCGACGCCGAAAGCCATGGCGATACAGCCAGAGCCGTTTTGTGGGCGAAACCGGCGGCGTTTTGGCGGTGAATTCGTCGTTTGCGAGCACCGCCCATCGCTCGTAAGGTTGAGGGAGGACGTATCCGGCGGCGAACGTTACGGACGAGACGAGCGCCCGCCGACTCCCTCGAAAACGTGTCAACAGATCCTTCACAGTTGATGGTATGTACTAGTAGAACATGAGTGTTTATCTATGAAACAGTGGCTCAGGTCGGCTTTCCCGCCGTTCTGCGGGCGCTTTTCGACACCAGAACGGAGCGTTTATGCGAGCGACACCCGCCGGTCGTGGTATGAAGAAAGCCACGGCGATCGCCCATCCGATCCAAGGGCTGGCGAAGTATCACGGGATGCGCGATCCGGAGCTTCGACTCCCCTATCACGACAGCATCAGCGTCTGTACCGCGCCGAGTCACACGAGGACAACGGCGGTCTTCGAAAGCGATCGCTCGGGGGATCTATATCGTGTCGACGGCGAAGAGCTCTCGGGACGAGGGAGAGAGCGCGTCGAGAGCGTGGTCGATCGCGTGCGCGAACTCGCCGAAACCGACACGAGAGTACGCCTCGAAAGCGAGAACTCCTTTCGTTCTAACGTCGGCTTTGGCTCCTCGTCGTCGGGCTTTGCCGCGGCGGCGATGGCGCTGTGTGCGGCCGCAGAACTCGATGTTTCCTTACCCGCGATTTCGACGATCGCCCGACGTGGCTCCTCGTCGGCCGCCCGCGCGGTCACCGGTGCCTTTAGCCACCTTCACACCGGGTTGAACGACGAGGACTGTCGATCCGAGCGGATCGAAACCCCCCTCGAGGACGAGCTTCGGATCGTCGCCGGGCTGGTTCCATCGTATAAAGAAACCGAACAAGCTCACGAAGAAGCCACAGAGAGCCACATGTTTCAGGCTCGAATGGCCCACATGCACGGCCAGATCGCGGAGCTTCGGGACGCACTCAGGGAGGGGGATTTCGACCGGACGTTCGACCTTGCCGAGCGCGACTCGCTGTCGCTTGCGGCGACGACGATGACCGGCCCTGCGGCGTGGGTCTACTGGCAGCCCGAAACGCTCGCCGTGTTCAACCGGGTCAGGGAACTACGGGACAACGGCGTTCCGGTCTACTACTCGACGGATACGGGTGCAAGCGTGTACGTCAACACAACCGAAGAGTACGCAGAGCGGGTCGAACACGAAATCGCGGGAACGGGCATCGAGACCCACGTCTGGGAGGTCGGCGGTCCCGCACGAACCGTCGACGACCACCTCTTTTAGTGGCGGGCCCGTACCGCGGGTATGCGAATCGTCGTCTGTGGCGCTGGCTACGCGGGGGTAACGCTCGCGAAGCAGCTCGAACGCGCCCATGAAAGTGAGATCGTTCTCGTCGACCAACACCCCTATCACCTGATCCAACACGAACTGCATCGAGTGATCCGAAAGCCCGAACTGGCGGACGTGATCTCCCTCCCGCTCGATTCGCTGTTCGACCGGGTGGACGTCAGGGTCGAGCGGATCGAGGAAATCGACCGCGAGGAGCGCGTCGTTCGCACCGACGACGGAGCGATCGACTACGACTACGTGGCGATCTGTCTCGGTGCGGAGACGAACTATTATGATCTGTCCGGCGTCGAGACACACTCGATCCCGCTGAAACGCCTCGCTCACGCCGAGCGGATCCGAGATGCGATCGACTCCCATCCGTCGGGACGAGCGGTCGTCGGCGGGGCGGGGCTTTCGGGCGTGCAGGTCGCAGGTGAGCTGGCCGCACTCGATCCCGAGGCACGGATCACCCTCATCGAGCAGTTCGATGCCGTCGCGCCGAACTTCCCGCCGAATTTTCAAGCGGCAGTGACCGACGAACTCGAAGAAACCGGGGTCGAGGTTCGGACGGGAACGACCGTCGAGCGCGCGACGGGCGGGGCGATCGAAACCGTCGCTGGCGAGCGTCTTACCTACGATACGTTCGTCTGGACCGGCGGAATTCGTGGGCCAGCTACGTTCAAAGGGGAGCGCCCCGCGGTACGCAGCGATCTCCGGCTCGATTCACGGACCTTCGTCGTCGGGGACGCGGCTCGCGTGATCGACAACGACGGCAAGGCGGTCCCTGCGAGCGCACAGGCGGCGATCCGCGAGGCTCGCGTCGTCGCAAAGAGCCTCACGGCGCTCGCAGGTGACGATTCGGCGACTGGGTTCGGCCCGCGAACCGAGCGGTTTGCCTTCGATTCACCGGGCTGGCTCGTCAGCGTCGGCGACGGCGCGGTCGCACAGGTTGGGCCGACCGTCCTCCGAGGGAAGTCGGCGCTCGCGCTCAAAGCGAGTGTCGGCGCTGGCTATCTCTCGTCGATCGGTGCGGTACGGAACGCGGTCGATCTCGTCAATGAAGAGCTCGGAAGTTCGGTCTAAGCGCCGGGGACGCCGAACGCGGCGACGCCGAGACCGAGAACGCTGTTGAGGACGAACAGCAGCGCAAGCGCGGCGAGCCACGCGATGACGCCGATAATCGCGGCGGTGACCCACCCGCCGGGATAGCGCCAGTTGATCACGCCGATCCAGACGATCAGCGCGAGGAGCGGCCCGACGAGCGGGATCCACGCGGCCAGCGCCCATGCGACCGCGCCGATGAACGCCGTTATCACGGCGTGACTGTAGTCCTGTACGTCCATGACGATGTTCGCGCTGAGGTAGATCGCCAACCCTCCCACGAGCAGTGCAACGACG
>JADFQH010000116.1 GCA_022561895.1 Methanobacteriota archaeon
CATTGGAACAACAGTTCTACCCCGACCTTGTGTGGTGTCTTCTCGCCAAGATCCCCGATTCCTGGTTCGGCTGCAACTGTCTCGCCGAGGAGGTCCCGTCCGGCTGGAAGAACAGTGTAGTATGACCGCCGGTTCACCGTCTCTTTCTCGATCAAGCCTTGCTCACACAACACTCTGATATCGAGTCCATCGAGGTCGTCTTTCAGTTCTTTCATCCCCTCCAAGAGCGAGTAGCCCGGCAGTTCGCGGTTCATCGCGTCGAGAACGCGTTGCAGGAAGATTCCATCGTCTCGCGAGAGTCCTCGCTGCCGGAGCTTCGCGTCGTCGATTTGGCACTTCTCAGTGCCGAAGAATCCCGACCCCATTGACAGACTGGAGGCATCTTCGTCTTTATCACCCTTGCCTTCATTCGTTTGCTTGTCGCCTTCGTTCCGTGTGTCATCATCTACCTCGCGGACGTGCTTATCGGCTACTTTCTCCTCGCGACTGTCACCCCCGTCATCGCTACCGCTGGCTGCCTCGCTCGTCGCTCCGGACCCGACGTCTTCCGGCGCTGGCGGGGGCGACCCAACCTCGCGCTCGATCTCTCCCCACTCCCCGTACTCCATTACATCCTCGTGTGTCGGCACGTACAGTCCGTACTCGTCCTGCGTGCGTTCGATCACCTCGGGCAGGACCTCCTCGTCAAACGTCGCTTGCTCCGCGCCAGACAGCGGTTCGTCGCTCTCCGGATGGCCACTAACGATCGGCAATGAGTACATCGTCAGCGGCGCTGGGCGGTCTTCACCGAACCCCGGCGCGACGAGCTTTGCGAACCATTCCCCGGCAGCCATCCGGTTGTTCCGGTTGCGAACGTCTTCAACCGTCAGATCGTCGTGCGTGAACGTTTCGGCGAATCGATCCGTGATCGAAATGTCCCCCACGATCTTTGTATGGACTTCCGTCAACAACTCCTCATACGCGCCGTTGTCCGCGTCGTCCCAGCTCTTGACCTGCTCGGGATACTGCATGATCAGTCCCAAACTCAACCCAGAGGAGCGTCCTTGCGGGAGCAGTTGGTCGGCCACGAGCTCGGTTGCGACGAACGGGGCTGCTTCCTCGATGACCACGTTCACGACGTTCTCGGGGTCCGCCCGCCGTCGGCGCTGGATCGCGTGCCACAGATTGCTCAACAACACCGTCGTAAACCCACGCTGAGCATCTAGCGTCAGATCGCCCAAGTCGAACAGGATGGTCACGCCCTCATCGAGTAATTCGCCGAATTCGAAGTGGGCGTCCTGATCGTGAAAGCCATAGAGATCATCTTGCCCGTGGTCTCGACCGGGGGTGTACCGCAGCATCCAGTGGAGATGGGGCTCTTCTATGAGGTGGTTGAGACGGTTGAGCACCGCTCCCATCGATGTCTGGAACTGGTGGTCGTCCTTCTCGAATTGGCTCGCTAGCGAATCGTGAATATCGTCATTGATCCCTGACAGCTCCGGTAGCTCTCGATCGCGCTGCATTGTCGTCGCTGCGTCCACGAGATCGTCCAGTCCGAACACATCATTACCGTGGACGGGATCGAACAGCGCGTAGATGAGGAACGTCAGGATCTCGTTTGCGACGAACGCTTGTTGGTGCTGTCCGGCTCCCATAATCATGCGCATGAGTTCGTGAAAGTGATCGCCTTTCTCCTTGATTGCCGTCTCGCGATCGTGTCCTGCTTCGATGGCGGGTCGAATATCGAAAAACGAGATGGCGGGGAGGGTCTCCGGCTCCCGGAAGTAGTAGACATCGTCGAGCGTGCCGAACTGCTTGTAGTGCGCCATGAGGTAGTGCAGGCACATGTTGTCGCCTTTCGGCTCGATCAGCACGTTCGGTCCCGGTGTCGTCGCGGCGAGCGAGCGCAGCATCCGATTCGCGACATGGGTTTTGCCGCTCCCGGTTGTCCCACACAACAGCCAGTGGCGCGTCTGGCGGTCGGGCGGGAGGCGGAGTGGGCCGTCGACCGCGCTGTTGGCGTCCTGACCGAGGACCATCCCTGTGGTAAACTGGCGGCGCTGGGCGGCATCGAGTCCGGGGAGTGCTGTGCGACTCTCGGGGTTTGCATGCGTTTCCTTGATAGCCTCTTCCGTGAGGTGTTCGGTACTCGGGACGACAACCAGATTGCAGAGTTCGTCCGGATCGAGATGGAGGTCGGGGGTCGATCGGCTGAACCGGCCGCCAGTCACGACCTTCCGATCGAGGACACGGTTCAAACACCGCCGTGAGCGCGTTCGCGCGCTGCGCGAAAGGATGCCCGTGTCGGTCAATGTCTCTCCGTTGATCGAGTAGTAGTCGCCTTCGAGTGGGTCGAACACGGTACTGAGATTCCGCAAGTAGTGGTTGATCTCGGAAGAATCACCGGTCGTGTTGGTCGGCTCGGTGGGGACGGTCACGACCCGGAGATTGACCGTGTACGTGTGCGCCCAATCTTCGCTGTCGATGGCGTCAAGGCGTGGATCATCAGCGTAGGGGGCGTCTTGGCGGGCGGTTCGCGAGCGGTGGTGCCGATCCGATCGCACTGGGGGTGGTCCCTGTGCTGACTGGGAGCGGCGGTGATACTGGCGCATCCCGTTGCGGATGTTCTGAAAGACGGTGCGGAGATGCCACGCCACGGTCCCGTACCATGTATCACGCCCGTGGCGAATCGATTGTTTGTGGGCTTCACCGGTGCGTGACCAGTCTGCTTCGCCGCGGAAGGCCGCTTGGAAGAAGATCCGGCGGTCGGTCGTCGCAAAGTCGTCGATCAGCACGGTCAGCGGCGCGTGCGAGTCGTCCTTCGTGCGATCCTCGTCACCAAGCCCAGCTGTGTACTGCTTGATCGGTGTCATCTGATCGCCACTCCCGGTCCATCGGACCCCGGATGGTTCGACCTCGTCGGGGTGTGGGCGAGCGAGGACGCCATCGCCCGTGTCGACTGGGGTTTTGAGGGTGCGTGTCAACGCGCCTCGCTCGCGGTGTTGTGCATCTTCCTGCGCGCGCAACGCCGCTAAGTCAACACGCGGAAGCTGCGTTCCCAGCGAGGTATCTTCCGTGTCCGCTAACTCGTCGTCTTCGGTGTCGGTGTCTGTCGCCCCACTCCCGTCAGTTACAGTCACCTGCTCATTGTGGACGCTGGCGAGTGCCTCGACTTCGGCGGGCGTACACTGGAGGCGCCCGTTTGCGAGTGCGGTGTCGAATTCGTTATAGGAGTACTGCCGTGGCGCGACGAGTTTTGCAGCCAGATCGAGTGTCACCCGCTCGATCGTCACTGTGTCGGGATAGGCGGCTCTGAGACGGTCGTGGAGCGTGCTGAGATGCTGGTCAGCCGTGTAGTAAAACTCGATTGGCGCGTCGGTCCCATCGCTATAGATGAGAAACTCGAACGTGAGCGGGTCGGGACCGGACACCGGATTCAATCGTGTCCACCACGAGTGGTCCTCTCGATCGAGGGTGTGCAAGCTTCGGAGTTGGCTGACGATTTCGCCGGCTGGCCGTTCGCCCGTCGATGGGATGACCCGGATGTACTCGTGTGTGCGATCGAGTGGTGATTCGGCTGTGGCGTCCAGTTCGAGGACGATGTCGTGAACCTGCTGGGGATTGCGAATGGTTCGACACTGCACTTCAGGGAAATCCGGTTCGAGCGTGCTGAATGTGACTGTACCGTACGACAGGAGTCGGCCGACGAGCGATTGGTGACACGCCGTCTCGACAACGCGTTCGAGCGGCAGTTTCGTGACCGCATCGTCGCGAAGGCCGCGCTTGCGGACGTAGAGATGGTCTGTAGTGAGTGCATATGTGGTCCGGGCCGATCGGACGAGTGGGATTGCAACGATGGCAACACCCACGAGACCGATCGCGATTGGAACGCCACTCACCCATTCAAGGGGGATATCGACGGTCGTGAGGAGCACTCCCATTTCGTAGGATTCGATGCCAGTCAGCGTCGGCGTGTCGACCCCAGCGAGAGTGTCGCGGGTGAGTGCGATGGCGAGGAGGAGCGCGCCGAGGGCGAGGGTGTATGGCCGGACACCACCCCATCGCAACGGTGTGTCGCTCCAGTGAACCCCGAGCGTGGCGGTACTCTCGACAGCGTCGTCGTTCTCGATAATCCACTCGAAATTGAAATCTGCCGGATCATCGTCTGGAGCCACCGTTTCAGTCACGGCACCCGCCGCACTGTCTCGGTTCATGAGCCATCACCGCTGCTTTCTATCCGCTCGGCGTGATCCCGATCCTGCTGGTGCTGGTGGGATGGCTCGCCGAACTCCGCGATGGATAGGGTGTGGTAGATCTCTTTGGCGGGCGCGTTCATCACAACCATCCGCCGGATCGCTGTTCGCAACTCGTGTTCCATCCGAGGTCCCCACTGCTTGTCGCTGTACTCCTCGTCGATGATATGCTCGTGTGCGGCCTCAATGAGGCGATCGAGCTCTGCGTTGAACTCCGGGCCGAACGTCGCTGTCGTCCGGACCTCAAACTCGTCGATCACCGCCGAGTCGGCGGTATTGTCGGTGTCGCCGGAGAGTCGAGAGTTCGTCGATGCGTCGCTGGTGGTCGAAATGTTGCGTTCTGACTGGTAGCGGCGGTAGCGGTGACGGCGGTGGTGTCGTCGATTCCGACGGCGACGACGGCGAAATGTCATCGGCGTCCCTCCGTTGATTGAGATGCTGCTCGCTGGTCGGCGTTGGTATCGGTACGATGGCTGAGGTCAGTCCTGTCGCTGTGATGTGCGTGTTTCATAGGTATCTCCTCCGTCGCTTGTTCTCGTCCGCTTGCGTCCGCTCGCTCTCGTTCGTCCGTGGTCGCAGCTGTATCTGCTCTGCATCCGCATCCGCTGGCGCTAGCACTGGTGAGGTGCCGTCTCGCTCGCCGTCCATCTCGCGCACGAACGCGAGTGTCAGTGACAACAACGGGTCATCACGCAATCGGGCCTGCATCAGTCGTCACCTCCACCTCCGCTGCCCCCACCGCCAGCACCAGCACTGGTTCCAGTCGGGGCGGTCGCCCCCGCCGTGTAGGGATCGAACGCATCAGCGTCGTCCTCGCCCATCTCTGCTCGTGCATCAATGTTCGCCGGTGGGGCGTCGGTCACATCCACCGGCGGGAACTCCCAGTCACAGATGTCCCGGTGTTGCTCCAAGTACGCCAGAAAGTTCGTGCCATGCGTGTTCGGATCGTACTCGGTAATCACCGTCTCGCGGGGATTCTCTCGAATGTCCATGACCACCTCGACGGGGTAGGTGCCGACGTTCTCGACGCGAAAGAGGACTTCCCCGATCTGGGCGTCGTTGACGAATTTCGTCTCTTCACGCGATAGCCCGAGTTTCTTGCCCCACTTGTAGCCGATATCGTTGCGCAGATAGAACTGCGCGCTCATGTTCTCGAACATCACTTCCGCGTTGTCCGTGAGGTGGATCTTTCCGTCTTTGTCGGTCCCGAACAGATCGCGGTAGGATTGGGAGGCCACCCCGATGGCGAGGTCCCAGTGGCGGCCGTGGCGGAACTTGTGGTTCAGGCTCTCCATGACCGTGTCATCGCGCAACAGGTAGTGGAACTCGTCGCAGAAGATCATCGATTTGAGATTGATCGCCTTCGCATGATCGTAGAACAGATCGAGTAGGACGTGCATCTCCAAGCCTGCCGAGCGATCACCCTCCCCAAGTTGCATGTCCGCATAGACGAACGCTGCGTCTTCGGGGATCTCGATTTCGTTTGGTTTCCCGAAGTGGTCGTATTTCCCGCCGGGCGAGAGCTGCTCGATGTCGTTGTTGACAATGTCGGTCGCAACGTTTCGGCGGTCTTCGACCTGTTTATCATTATCGGGATTTTTGACGTACTCGGGCTTGGCCGCGTCGTCGCTCATGTCCTCGATGATGGCGGCGGCGTCGATCAGCGTGGGCCACTCGCGGGGATCGACATCGGGATCGGCGACATCCGCCGGAATCGCGTTCTTCTCGCCGTTCTCGTCTTCCTCGTCAACGTCGTCTATATCGCCCTCAGCAGACTGCTCGCTCTCGATTTCGGCCCGCACATAGGCGGCTGCGCGTTCCTCGATCGACAGCTCCGCCTCTGGCTCGTCTATCTCACTCGTCTCACTCGCTTCGTTCGAATCAAAGTACACCTGTTGGCGCTCAACGCGATACTCGGGATCGAGCGTCCGGGGATCGTCCGTGATCCCGTACTGCTCGCCGATCAGCGTGATCGCCTTCGACCACACCGTCTGCTTCGCCGACGTGAACTCGATGTCGAGGGCGTCGTAGTACAACGCCATGAAATCGATCCCGCCCTCTTTCCACTCGTTGTACGGCGTGTCGTGTCCGACAACATCCAGTTTGTCCGCGGGCGTCGCCGATCCGTGCAGCGGGTTCATTCCTTTCGACCCACCGACGACGATCCGCTCGCCGCCGTGCAGCTCCGAGAGGTTGACGAACTCTTCGAGCGGGTCAATCAATGCAAGGAAGAAGTCGTCGGGCTGAAGCGTCAACAGCCGGTTGAACATGATCGTCGCCAGCGTCGTCTTCCCGCCACCGCTCTCGGTCCACATCCCGAAGTGGGGCGCGAGCGTTCGCTTCCAGAAATCATAGGCGAGCGGCTCGTTGGCCGCCATGTTCTCGCCGACCTCGATTCCCGAATCATCATAGAGATTCCGTACCGTCCACGGATTCAGACAGCCCAACCCATCCGAGCGCATTTTCACCGAGTGGTTGATCTGATCGTCACAGATCGGGGCGACCGTCTGATGGCCCTTTTCGTGGTTGTGTTTCAGGAGGGTCGCTGCTGCGCCTTCCGACCGGAGCCGGTTTTTGATCATGTCGATCGCTTTGTACAGCGATCTGGGGGTGTGCGCCCGGACTTCGAGGTACGTGTTCGTCTCGAACGTATCGTGGTCGCTGTTCGTTACCGATTCGAGCATCTCTTGTGTCGCTGCATGCTGTGCTTTGAACCGCTCGAGAAACACGGGAAACCGCGAGGAAGCGACCTTCTCGACTTTCGAAGCACGCTCGTTTTCCTCGTCGGCTAACTCCATTTCGAGACGGTTCTGATCGAGATCGTGAATGTGGGTACTCATCGAGACGGCGACAGCTGGGTCCTCGAAGCGCAGAATTGGTTCCAAGAAACCGGGGTCGATATCTGGGGGCCAGTGGGTAATCATGAGCGTGGCGACGAACTGCTGGTCGTCGATCACGAGGTAGTTCGGGTCGGCCCGATTGACGTTATCTTCCGCACAAAGGAGTGACTTGTACCACTGGGCGAAGAAGTCGCTATCGTAGTCTTGGACGATATCGAAATCGACCGGACCACCGTTCTCGGCGACGTGATGATCGACGCTGCTTTGTTCGCTCTCGGCCGGTACTGTACCATTCCCGTCGGCTGCCGTTGCGTCGCGCGCATCATTGAGGTCACCGTCACGAAGCACGCCTGTGCGCGCCATCGGATGCTCGCCCATCTCCTCCCACGCGACACCGTACTCGGCCATCTCCTGCGCTCCGTAATTAAGCCGGGTTCCACGGGCGGCTGGCGACGGCCCGAGGTTGTCGGGACCGCTGCTGGAACCGTCTGGATTATCAAACCCGAGTATACGGCGCGTCTCAGGGTTCAACTCCTCGCCCGTCTCTTCGGGATTTTCGAACCCCTCCGGAACGTGATCGAGAAGGTCCACCAGCTCGTCTTCGTTTCGATACCCGGCGGGCTGGGGTGACTGGCGGATCAGATCCCGGAAGTTCGCGTGCGCATAGACGTTTGCGGCCTGATAGTGATCGGCGATCGCCTGCGAGAAATGTTCCGAGGGCACCACCGAACACCGTAATCCCGTAATCTTCTGGAGGGCGTGGGCCATTTTTTCAAGACGGTATTCGAGGTGGCTCGCCATCTCCTCGACATACTCGTCGGATTGCTGCAACTGCCACTTTTTGATTTCCGTATAGGCGTGGCCAATCCCCGGGACGGACCTGATTCCACCGCTAACACCCGACTCGACGTCGATCACGTCCGTCGGCGTCACCTCATGGACAACGTAGTAGTCGCGCACGAGGGCAGTGATGTCGCGCAGCGAGACGTTGTCCCCGCGCTCTTGGGCATAGTCTGCGAGTGCGAGGTCCAAAGGGTCATCGCCCGACTGCGCGGGATCGAACCGATCGCGGTAGCGCAACTGCTGTTCGCACAGCCGATATCGGAAGACGCGCGGTTCGTAGTTCGCGCTGCGCATCGGCTCGTACAGTTGAGAGTTGCCCTCGAATGCCGAGTCGAGGGCGGCGGCAAACCACTTGGCCGACTGCTGCCATGAAGAACGATCGTCGGTAACGATATTGGGTGGCTCGACCCGTATCGCCCCGATCACCGTCGTCACGTTACCTCTGACGCCGCCCCCGCGTCGGTACTCGCGTTGGGACTCGATCGCAGGTGAGTGTTCGAACGGCCGTTTGAGTGGGACGAGATCCTGCGGGCGGCGCGTCTGATTGGTCGCGCCGATTACAGGAAGATATTTGAACGGCGGTTTACGGGCGAGCCATGCGACGGGATTCGATCGGTCAGGCTGTTCGATACCGCTGGTCGTGGGGAATCTGTCGAAGAGCATGTCTGGTGGTTGGGTGTAAAAGCGGCTGATCGAGGCGACGAACTCACGGTTGCTCATCCAGTCATACCGCGCAAATAGGAAC
>JADFQH010000117.1 GCA_022561895.1 Methanobacteriota archaeon
CGCGTACCTCATCTTCGTGTCGGTATTCCATCCTCTTCTGGAGCGCCAAGTGGAACTGGCCTCTTTCTGATATCTGTCCAGACTGTGAATCCATGTAGTCTACTTCGCCTATGTGTATATGATCCGTAATATGCTGCGAGACAGCTTCTTTTAAATCCCCAACGGTAGATACTATTACTGCTGAATTTCTCGGATTTGTATATGACTGCCACATGGGGAACGATTCATAGTCACTCACTTGCCAGCAGTTCACGAAGAATCTGCGTCGAGCTTTTTCTTCCCACGCACTAGGGTCTTCTTTCGTCAATTCCGCCAATTTATCGATGGTCTGATCGATAAATTTCTCTTCTGCTGTATCTAAACCAATTTGACTTATCTCAACATCAGCGTTCTCTGCCATCTTCTGTCTGGTATTTTCGATTGCATTTCTGTAAAACGATTCTGCTAATAGATCCTTTTCTTCAAGAGCAGATTTATGCTCTTGTCGCTGCTGCTCAGCGAGTGCTTCTCGATTGGTATTCTTCAGATTTCCTCCCGGATACCTTCCTTCGTATTTGTCTTGTAACTGATCCAGTCTTGAAAAGTATAGACACGAACTGGAAAGGATTTGCTTAATTCTACCTAAGTTCCGGTAACGATAGATGATTTGATCATCTGGTGGCGTATTCACATCACGATGAGAGATATACACATTGACACCATACAAGTCAAACAAAATAATATTTTGCCTACCAGTATTGCTGCTCTCTACGTACTAATGCCGTTTCGAGCGCACCACCGTGGTGCCGAGCCAGTTCTTAAATCCGTCCAACAGCCGAACCAGATTACCAGTGATGGCAGTCGAGCTAATTCTCCACTTCTAACTATCTTAGGCTTAGCATATATTCTATGTCCCGCATCAGTGAGTTCAACGCCGAGTACGACCTCGAAACGGCTCCCGAAATTCGCCTGTTGGATCTCGAAAGCGAAACGGGCGAACTCGCAAAGGAGCTGTTGAAGGCGAAC
This sequence comes from Methanobacteriota archaeon, assembly GCA_022561895.1. Taxonomy (GTDB): domain Archaea; phylum Halobacteriota; class Halobacteria; order Halobacteriales; family Halalkalicoccaceae; genus Halalkalicoccus. Next base: position 1,006 of record JADFQH010000117.1, read on the forward strand.
GAGTACGGCGAGCGGGAGGTCGAGGTGACTCCCGAACTGAAAGACGAGTTCGGGGACGTGTACTACTCGCTGCTCTCGCTCGCGAGCGAGCTCGAAATCGATCCCGAGAAAGCGCTCGAATCGAGTATTGAGAAGTATCGTGAGCGATTCGAGAACGAGGGATCGGTCGGCTCGGGCGAGTGAGTCATAAGGGTGGTTGTAACTATTTACCGGCGATCGCCCGTGCGGATCAGCGATTGCCGGTAAGGGACTACAACCGCCCTTATCAGTCCTTCCACGGGTCGGGGGCGACACCGAGTTCGATCACGAGTGGTCGGTAGACCGCGCCGATCCCGAGTGCGAGGACGACTCCGAGCCAGAACGGGAGCCCGGTAACGGCGTCGAGTCCGGCAACGATCACGAGTACCAGCACCATCACCGCGACGTAGTGGGGGGCGACCTGCCGTGCTTCTTTCCTGTTCATACTAACTGTTCGGAGTTAAACGGGATAGGTAGCCCGCCTACCCGTCTTCGAGCGTCCAGATCTCGATCTCTTTTCCTGTCTCGGTATCTCGCTCGGCGACGCTCTCGAAAATCGATTCGAGAATCCCGTTCGCCTCTCTCACCTGCTTTTTCCGATCTACTCCTTCTAACTGGCCGAGTGCGAACTCCGCGCCGGTTCCCTGTGCGACGATCTCCTCTGTGAGTTCGCCGCCCGAGCGATCGATTGCGCGGATTTGTGCCACGAGGTCCTCGTCGCGGGCGGCGACGACCGCCTCGACATCGGTTTCAGCAGCCAGATCGCTTGCGAGACGCGAGAGTGGCTCAATCCGAATCGTCGTTCCCTGTTCCGTTTGGCGGCGGCGGGTCTCGGTGTCGAGCTTTCGACTAAAGGTCCCGATCGCGCTCGGTTCGCCTGCGGCGACCGCCCCCGCCGCGTCGTACTCGAAGAGCTTCTCCACATTTTTGCTTCGTACGACACCCCCGCTCGTTGTGCGTTTGTCTGCCGCGAGCGCGATACCATCGCTGAATCGAACGCCGACGACTGTGCCCATATCTGCGAGAACAACTGCCTGTCACAAGAACGTTGGTCCGGTCAGGGAAACCATACGAGGCGGCGCAGCGGTGCGGTGGCCATCGCGAGCGAAGCTCTTCCAGCGGCCCCTGGTGGTCCCGAAAATCTTCGATTTTCTAGACCCGAAAAGGGCGAGCAGGGCGAGATTGCTCCGCAATCTCGCTTGCGGACGGGACGCTTCGCGTCCCGTGAAGCGGACCTGCCAAGATCTCGCTGGAGAATCTTCGATTCCCCCGATGCCAAAAACGCCGAGGGCTTTCGCATCAATGCTTATAGTCGCCGGTACGTGAGAGGGGGCATGAACCGACAACGTTGGCCGCGAGGTGGGCGTCGGTGAGCGACGCCCGACCCCATACGGTTCGACTCGAACTCACGGACGAGCCGGGCGAACTGCTGAACGCGCTCCGCCCCATCGCCGAAAACGGCGGCAATCTGCTCTCGATCTATCACGAACGGGGGAACCTCACGCCGCGCGGACGGATCCCCGTCGAAGTGGATCTGGAGTGTCTTCCCGAACGATTCTCGGGGATCGTCGAGGCGCTCAAAGCCGAAGGGATCACCGTCATTCAAGCGGGCGAAGAGCAGTACGCAGAGGAAGTCTCGGTGGTGCTCGTCGGCCCGCTCATCGAAACCGATCTCTCCGATACACTCAGATGGTTCGAAGAATGCGCAAACCTTTCCGTACTCGATCTCTCGCTTTCGGCCCCCGAGGACGATCGCCCGAGCGCACGTCTTCGGCTGGCTGCCCACGCTGGCGGCGTTTCCGACGCACTCGCTCGGGTCAGAGAGCTCGCAGACGAGAAGGGGCTGCTCGTAATCGAGCCACAGCTCGACCGGGAGACTGCGGCATGAAACTCGCCATCGTCGGCGTGGGGGCTGTGGGACGTTCTGTCCTCGACCTCGCGCGCGAGTACGGCCACTCGGTCACCGCAATCGCGGACTCCGAGAGCGCCGCGGTCGATTCTGCGGGACTCGATCCCGAGCGAGTCATCGCACGGAAAGACGACGAAGGGCGGGTCGGATCACGCGTCCCCGAAGAAGCCCTCAAAAGTGAGTACGATGTGCTCATCGAGGCGACGCCAACCACCCTCGGGGATGCCGAACCGGGCTTCTCGCACGTAACGAGGGCGCTCGAACGGGATCGTCACGTTGTCCTCGCGAACAAGGGTCCCATCGCGGAGCGCTACGGTGAGATCCGCCGAGCGGAACGCGCGAGCGCGGGAGAGATCCGATTCGAAGCAACAGTGGGGGGAGCGATCCCCGCGATCTCGACCATCGAGGACTTCGGACCCGAACACATCACCGCTGCACGCGGCGTTTTGAACGGGACCGCGAACTTCATCCTCACTCGGATGGCCGCCGAGGGTCTCGACTATGACCATGTTCTCGCGGAAGCACAGGACTTGGGCGTCGCCGAAGCCAATCCCTCGTTCGACGTGCAGGGGACCGACGCCGCATTGAAGTGTGTGATCATGGCGAACGTCCTTTCGGGTGGCGAGCGCGAGTTCACGCTCGCGGACGCCGAGGTCGAAGGGATCGAGGACGTACCGGGAAGCGCGCTTTCCCTCGCAAGCGAGGACGGCCGCACTGTCCGATTGATCGGCGAGGCGACCCGCGATGGGGTGCGTGTCGGCCCGCGGCTGATCCCCGAAAACGGGACGCTCGCGGTTTCGGGAACGAGAAACATCGTCCAGTTCGAAACGACGCACGCAGGACGGTTGAACATCAGTGGACGGGGGGCGGGTGGACCCGAGACGGCGACGGCGGTGCTTTCGGACGTAGGACGACTGGAGTAGCTGTCAGAACTGGTCGTGTGGGTCGTTGGCAGGAATCGCCCGAGGGCGGCCTGCTGGGGCGGGTAGCGTATCGAAATCGTTTTATGAGCAACTGCCGAAACCGACTGTATAGCGCCACCTGCGCGTGAGACACATCATGGCTGACAAACCACACCAGAACCTGGCCATTATCGGCCACGTCGACCACGGCAAGAGCACGCTCGTCGGGCGACTGCTGTACGAGACCGGCAGCGTCCCCGAGCACGTCATCGAGCAGCACCGAGAGGAAGCGGCGGAGAAGGGCAAGGGCGGCTTCGAGTTCGCCTACGTGATGGACAATCTCGCAGAGGAGCGAGAGCGCGGCGTCACCATCGACATCGCCCATCAGGAGTTCGACACCGACGAGTTCTACTTCACCATCGTCGATACGCCCGGTCACCGTGACTTCGTCAAAAACATGATCACCGGGGCCTCCCAAGCCGACCACGCCGTTCTCGTCGTCGCCGCCGACGACGGCGTTGCGCCCCAGACCCAAGAGCACGTCTTCCTCGCGCGCACACTGGGTATTCAGGAGCTGATCATCGGGGTCAACAAGATGGATCTCGTTGATTACTCCGAGAGCGACTACGACGATGTCGTTGAAGAGGTCAAGGAGCTGCTCAATCAGGTCCGCTTCGACACCGAGAACGCGAACTTCATCCCGATCTCGGCGTTCGAGGGCGACAACATCGCAGAACGTTCGGACAACACCGACTGGTACGACGGCAAGATCCTGCTCGAAGCGCTGAACTCGCTTCCCGAGCCGGAGCCACCGACGGACGCTCCGCTCCGACTCCCCATCCAGGACGTCTACACCATCTCGGGGATCGGAACCGTTCCCGTTGGCCGCGTCGAAACCGGCGTTCTCGAAACGGGCATGAACGTCTCGTTCCAGCCCAGCGACGCTGGCGGCGAGGTCAAAACAGTAGAAATGCACCACGAGGAGGTTCCCCGTGCGGAGCCGGGTGACAACGTCGGCTTTAACGTCCGTGGTGTCGGCAAGGACGACATCCGCCGTGGTGACGTCTGTGGTCCAGCAGAGGACCCACCGAGCGTCGCAGAGACGTTCAAAGCCCAGATCGTCGTCATGCAACACCCCTCGGTGATCACCGCGGGATATACTCCTGTTTTCCACGCCCACACCGCACAGGTCGCCTGCACGATCGAGGCGATCGACCAGAAGATCGATCCTGCCAGTGGGGAAGTCGAAGAGGAGAACCCCGACTTCATCCAGTCGGGCGACGCCGCCGTGGTGACCGTCCGACCACAGAAGCCACTCAGCATCGAACCGTCCTCGGAGATCCCCGAACTCGGGAGCTTCGCAGTACGTGATATGGGCCAGACCATCGCCGCCGGTCGGGTCCTCGAGGTCAGCGAGAAATAGATGCAGCAGGCACGCGTCAGACTCGCCGGCACGAGTCCGAACGACCTCGACAACATCTGTGCGGATGTCCGCGAGATCGCCGACAAAACCGGTGTCTCGGTTTCGGGTCCGATCCCCCTCCCTACAAAGACGCTCGAGATCCCGGCGCGGAAATCGCCGGACGGCGAAGGAACGGCCACGTGGGAGCACTGGGAGATGCGTGTCCACAAGCGCCTCATCGACCTCGACGCCGACGAACGCGCGCTCAGACAGCTCATGCGCATTCAGGTCCCCAACGACGTCTCCATCGAGATCGTCCTCGAGGACTGAGTAGAATCTCTTGATTCTACGAGGGTTGGAGGACGCAGTCCTCCTGAACTGAGCGGACTCTTTCGTATTTCTCGATTCGGCAGCGATGGAAGTGATTACCGTATCCATTTTTGTTCGTTCGTTCCCATGATCGGGTATGAGTCGATCGCGCAAGCGAACACAGCGTGGCAGCCCGACGATCGAGACGCTGTTCGTCTTCGGGATCGTCTTTCTTCTCCAGTTGGTGGTTGATCTCGTCGGGCTGATGACGTTCTTGTTCGTGCTCGCGCCGCCGGTAGAGATCCGCCCGTGGACGCTGGTGACAAGTGTCTACGCACACGGCGGGATCGGTCACCTGCTTTCGAATTCGGCCGCGTTGCTGGTTTTTGGCCTGCTGGTCGAGCGCCGAACTACCCGGTTTCGGTTTCACGCGTTTTTCATCACGACCGGTGTGATTGCGGGCGTTGCCCAGATCACCCTCGGGAGCTTGGTGGGACCCGCTCAGGGTGTGTTGGGTGCGAGCGGTGCGATCTTCGCGCTGATGGGCTACATCCTCGCGGGTAACGTGGTTTCTACGACGCTGCTCAATCGGATCCGGCTGAGCGGACGAGTACAGATAATTCTGTTCGTCATCTTTGCGGCGGTCGTCACCGTTGCGACCGGTGCGCCGGGAGTTGCGCTGATCGCACACTTCACTGGATTGGTTTTGGGCCTCGTTGCTGGGCGCGCTGGGGTTCTGGACGTGCGAAACAGAACACACAAATAACTCGGGGCGGTAACTCGGAGTGCGGGCTCGTAGATCAGTGGTAGATCGCTTCCTTCGCAAGGAAGAGGCCCTGGGTTCAAATCCCAGCGAGTCCATTCGCTCGCAAAACTCGCGGGACTCCCAGCGAGTCCACCGCCATCTCCTCGTCAGTCGAGCCATCTGATCTCGGTCCGGCCGTCGTGGCCGTGGACCTTGATCGCGTCGTCGATCCCGCCAGGGTAGGAGGCGTGGCCGTTCATCTCGGCGGCCACATCGTTCCCATCGTCGTTGAGCCACTGTAGTTCGACGTAGCCGTTGGGGAATTCGACCCCGACTGCGACAACGCCCGTCCCCGAGACTCCCGATTCGTCCTCCTCCCTGATGAGATCGAACCGCCGAATGTCTGCTGCGTCGGTCATCTATCGGTTACTGGTTTCGAAGATGCCGTCCTAACTCTGTCGCTCGCCAATACACATCGCTGTGGGACGCTCGCGGCGATCAGGATCAGCGTGATCCCCATGTGAATCCCCGTCTCATCTCACGCCCTGTTTTCGGCCAGTACCTTCCTCAGTGCCGTCGAAAGCTCCTCGAATCGGTCGATATCCATCGAGTCGGTCGTCACCCAGACACCACGATCACCTTCGATGATGCGGGTCAGAAAGCCGTGTTCGAACATCCGGATCGTCGCCTCGTACTCGCCCAACTGCGTGTTCCGGTAGGCCGACTGTGAGCGAAACCCCATCCGTTCGTGATCCGCAAATCCGATGAGATCGGCCGTCTGTTCGAGATCGGAGCGAAGGTACACCTGATCGATCTCCTCTTCGGTAAAGTATGTGATACTCCGGAGCTCGTCCCCGACAGTTGTTCGACAGACGCTAATCAGCTTGTCCGCGAGCTCCGAGTCGGATGCGTCCTTGCTTTCGTCCATGTCGGTGGACTCACGGTGAAACGCAAATAACCTGCCGGTAGATCACCAAACCACCTTTACAACAGTTCTGTCCCGTGGCTATCCGGCTAAACCACACGATCGACCATCAAATTCCACCATTGTTACTGTTGGTGTGATTATGAATGTGTCATTGATTCACAATCTGTCAGCGAGCCAGCAGACTTTTATGCTCGGGTCCATTATTAACTCGTGTATGAGTAAAGCAGAGAACTACAAGCTGCTCGCACAGGACGCAAAGAAATGGGCCGAGAAGAAAGTCAACGGTAGCGAGCGGCGCTACTGAACCCCACTGGCGCTCTTTTGTAGTTTTCGCTCGTTCGATAGCAAACGAGCGATCCGAGTGGGACTTCGATCCGACGACATCGGTAGGCGGTAGCGGTCCGGTTGTCGACTCAGCGACGCCTCGCTCGCGGTTCCGCCATCCGCTCACGGAAGCAAAGCTGCCGTTTGCATGGTTCGAGGGACGCAAACCGTTCCTCGCTACTCGCATCTCCGAGGCCTTCCTCGCTACGCTCAGTCGACCTCGCTCTCCTCTGTCACTTCTAGTCCGCGGTTGTTCACCGCGTTGGGATCGAGTCCGACCTCCTCTAAGAACTTCTTGTACTCGCGCTCGCACTGCTCTGCGGCCTTCTGGCGGTCGGAGGCCCGGTCACAGAGCGCCACGAGATCCTCGGGCACGTCGTTGGTATAGACGATCCAGTGGTTGATCAAGTCGGATAGCCGGCGAATCGGACTGGTGAAATGCCCGTAGATCTCGAAGTTGAGTGCGTGATGCCCGCCGAAGGGATCGTTCATATACCGGGCACGCGGCATCACCTTCATCACCGCCCACTGGATCTTGTTGAGCTGTCTCTGGGGCGCTTCCTCCAGGGTGGCGTTGACCGCCTTTCGAGGGTCGTCCCACGCCTCGCCCGGAATCGAAACCCCGTCGAGTTCCTGAATCTCTTGAAGAGCCTTATCCCACTCGTCGGGGCTCGGCTGGGGATGAACTCGATACATTGCCTCGACGCCACGGCCCCACATGAGTTCGTGAGTTACCGCCTTGTTCGCCTTCAGCATGCACTCCTCGATGATCGTATGCGCGCGATCTCGGGCCGGATTCAGTACGAGCGAGCCGTCTTCCTTTCGTTGCTCGTGCATTTGGTCAGCCACCTGATGAACTAGCACACACTCCTCGTGAAGCGGTGCCTCGGGCTCTTCGAGGCGTTTTTCGGCCTGTGCGTAGGTCAGACGCTCGTTGCTTTCGATTACTGACTTGTAGATCTCGATCTCCTCGTAAGAGAGCGTCTCCTTATCCAGATGCATCTCGACTGTGTGGGCC
>JADFQH010000118.1 GCA_022561895.1 Methanobacteriota archaeon
AGCGAGTCGCCACGCGCCGACAGCGATCCCGAGCTTCGGGATCTCGTCTACGAGGTCGCACGAGGGGTCGAGGGGGTCGAAAGAGCAAGAAGGGGGGCCGACTTCGGCGCGAGCGAGGACGCGACCTTCCTCATGGAGGCGGTCCAAGAGACGGGCGGACTCGCCTCCTACCTCATCGTCGGAACCGATCACCCGGACAGCCACCACACGCCGGGGTTCGATATCGACGAGCGGAGTCTGTTGGTTGCTGTCTCGGTTCTCGCCGGGTCGATCGAGCGCATCGCGCTGGATCAGTCCGAACGCTCTTCGGTCCGCTGATCGCGTCTGGCGGCGGCCTCCGCGGCTCGCGCCACGAACTCCTCCATCTGCCCTTTGATCTCCTCGCGGATCGGCATGGTCGAGAACCCCTCGCTTTCTGCGAGCAGTCGGACGAACGCGCGTAGCTCCTCGTCGGTGATCTCGTCGAAGCTCCCCCGATCGAGTTTTTCGACGACGCTATCGACGTTGATCCGCCCGACGGGATCGACGTTGAACTCGACGTTCACCATCCGGTAGTCCGAACCGGCAAGCTCCTGTTCGCCCTTCGAAACCCCGCGCGCGAGCATATCCTTGAACGGCGTCGAGTAGCCCATCGTCCCGAGATGAAAGAATGCAAGCGCGTCGGTGATCCCACGGGTGTAGGCGTCTCGTTCCGCGTCCTCGGGGTCGAACACCGTCTTTCGATCCCGTTCGTCGAGATGGTCGAAGAGAATCGTAAAGTCGAGGATCGCGTTTCTGACTCGGCGTCGGATCCGGTTTCGTTTCTGTTTTTTCGAGTGTTCGGTGTAGTCGGTTTTTCGACCCAGCAGGAACTCCCGGTCGCTCGGGGTCAGGATCCCGCGGTCGCGTTCGGGATCGAACGCGAGAGTTCCGTCCGTGTCCTCGCCACTCATACACAGAAACTGTGTACGAGGTTGGAAAACGGTTCCGGATGCGGAACCGAGGCTAATCGTCGTCGGCGGCGGGCGGCGCCTCCTTTGGTTTCGAGCGCTCCGGGGCCGAGCCGATAATCCACGCGTCGTCCTGAAGGATCACGCGACCGTGAGTCGCGCTGAACTGTTTTGCGAGCCCGAGCATGGCGAGCAGACAGACGAACGCAAAGGGCGCGCCGGTGATGACGACCGCCTGCTGGAGGGCCTCTGCGCCGCCCTCGCCGCCGATGATCATCAAGATTGCGGCGGTCAACCCTAACACGACGCCCCAGAAGACCCGGTTGATGGTCGAGGGCTGGGCTTTTCCTCCGGTAGTCATCATCGAGACGGCGAGCGTCGAGGAGTCTGCGGAGGTGATGAAGAAGGTGGTGACGAGAATCATGAACGCGATCATGAACACCGAACCGAGGGGGAACGCCTCGAAGAGGATGAAGCCCGAGACCTCCGGGCCGACGTCGCCGGCGATAACGGCACTGAAGTCGGCGACTCCGTTGTGCTGGGCCCAGACCGCCGTGCCGCCGACGAACGTGAACCACGGGATCGTCGCCGCGGAGGTCGCGGCGATCCCGGTAAAGGCGACCTCTCGGACTGTTCGTCCACGGGAGATCCGCGCGATGAACAGGCCCGCAAAGGGCGACCACGAGAGCGCCCACGCCCAGTAGAAGACCGTCCACGCGTTCACCCACTCGGTGCCGCCCTCGCCGCCAGCACCGGTAAAGAGACTCATCGCGGTAAAGTCAGAAATCATCCCGCCCAGCGCCTGCGTGCCCAACAGGACGAGAAAGATCGAGGGGCCGACGACGAAGGTGGCGATCATGAGGATGACGAAGAGGATCATATTGAAGTTCGAAAGCCGCCGAATCCCCTTATCAACGCCATCGAGACGGTAAACAAAAGCGTCATCGTCGTCACGACGACGAGGATGCCGGTGTTCCCGAGGTCGATCCCCCACTGGAAGCTAAGGCCGCTGATGAACTGGCTGCCGATGAATCCAAGGGAGGTCGCAACGCCCCCGATGGTCGCGAACACGGCGAGGATGTCGATCACTTTTGCCGCCGGCCCATCGAGGTTCTCCCTCCCGAGAAGCGGCGTTAGCGCCGAGGACACCCTGAGCGGGACGTTTTCGTAGTTATATGCGAAATAACCGATCGCTATGCCCATAATAGTAAAGACGGCGAGCTGGGGCAGCGCCCAGTGAAAGAGCGTCTGCTGGACGGCGATGCTCATCGCCCCGGCCGACCCTCCAGAAACGTCGAACAGCGGCGACGGCTCGGCGTAATAGAAGAGCGCTTCTGTTGGGCCCCAGAACACCACGCCCGCCGCGAATCCCGCGGAGTAGAGCATCGCGAAAAACGAGAGGAAGCTGTACTCGGGTGGGTCGTCGCCGAACGTAATCTTGCCCCACGGGCCGACGATCAGGAACAGGAGAAAGAGGACGATCAGAAAGACGATCACGAGCAGCGCCCAGTTTAGGTATCGGTTCATCCCCGTGTTGAGGTAGGCGATCGCCGCCTCGACCGTGCCCGGACTCACAAAGAACGTCGCGATAACGCCGACCGTCAGCCCCGCCCCGAACAGAAAGACCACCACGTCGAGTTCCTCACGAAAGCGCCCGAACGCCCCCGGATCAGCGTTCGACACGATCAGACCCCCGGATACGGAACAAAGCGGTTGCCGTCCCGTCGTGGCCGATCCCTGACGATGCTGCGGTTGCCGAACACCCCCTGGAACGTCCGTCGCACTCGATGTAGTATCATGATATATGGTGTCACCCTGCAACCAAATCGATACAGAGGCTAATAACGGTTTCTATTACTGTAGATGCCATACACGTATTACGTATATCGTATCGAACTCGATTAATTGGAGGACTGGCGATCGAATGAGCCGACAGTACTACGAGCGAGGCGGAAGTAGGGGAGCTATGAGCGAGCGGGAAGCAAGCGGCGGGCGGCCGTGTCCGCGGTGTGAGACGCCGATGTACCACCGTCACTGTAAGTACGTCTGTCCGAACCACGGCGTGGTGTACGACTGCTCGGATACGTTTTACTGACCGGACAGGTTGTCCGAGAAGAATCTGTGAAAACGACGCATACCGGAAAATCATGGCTATAAACGACGGTTAAACTACCGCGAGTGACTTCGCCGCTGTAGTGAGAGCATGACAGGGAGGGCGAAAGCGTTTTGGAACTACCTCTGGAAGCTAAACGACCAGACGAAGGCGTATCTCCGTCTCGACGGGGGTCGAATCGCAGCGGATACGAACGCGAGCGAGGAGGAAAAGGAACTCGCGCGAAAGATGTTCGCCGATGGTGGACAGATGGAGGAAAATAGCTCGAGTGCGGGCCGCGATCCCGACGACGATGAGTCACCGTTCGATGTCGGGGGCGACTACGGCCTGCGAAAGAAGGCGGGGTTCGTTCTCGGACCCGTTCTCTTCGCACTGATCATGCTCGCACCCACGCCCGCTGGGTTGGAGCCGAGCGCACAGGCAGTCGGGGCGGTCACCGCGTGGGTCGCGACGTGGTGGATGAGCGAGGCGATCCCCATTCCCGCGACCTCGCTCCTCCCAATTGTGCTCTTTCCCTCGCTCGGTGCGCTCGACGCCGAAACGACGACCGCGCCCTACGCCGATCCGATCATCTTCCTCTTTATGGGCGGCTTTTTCCTCGCGATGGCGATGCAGCGCTGGGGGCTTCATCGCCGGATCGCGCTACGGACGATCAAGGCCGTGGGAACCGACCCCCAAAGAATCATTCTCGGGTTTATGATCGCCACTGCCTTCCTCTCGGCATGGGTGTCGAACAGCGCGACGGTGATGATGATGGTCCCCATCGCGCTCGCGGTCATCTACCAGACTGCCGATCTGATCGAACAGGAGGGTCTCGATATCACAGTCGGGGAGGGTGAGTTCTCATTCGGCGTGGCGCTTATGCTCTGTGTCGCCTACGGCGCGTCCGTGGGAGGGGTGGCGACCCTGATCGGCACACCCCCCAATCTGGTGTTCGCGGGGATCGCAGGGGAACTCTACGGCCAGCAGATCACGTTCGTCGAATGGATGTTTTACGGCGTTCCCATCTCGATCATCGGTCTCGCGATCGTCTACGTTTATGTAACTCGTCTCGCGATGAGTCCCGAGTTCGACCAGCTGCCCGGCGGCGCGGACGTGATCGACGAGGAGCTCGCAAAGCTCGGCGAGATGGCCAAACAAGAACGCCTCGTGCTCGTTGTCTTCGTCGGAATGGCGATTTCGTGGATCACCGCGGGCTTCCTGCCCGAAGGGCTCGTCCCGGACGAACCCGATACAGTCGTGGCGATCGCGGGCGCGCTTGCGCTCTTTATGATCCCGACGACGACCCCCGAAGGGGAACGAACCTTCCTGCTCGACTGGACCAACGGCGTACAGATTCCGTGGGGCGTCATCCTGCTCTTCGGTGGTGGACTCTCGATCGCGGCGGGCTTTCAGGAGACCGGGCTGGCCGAGTGGCTCGGCGAGCAGCTCGCGGTGCTCGACGGCGTTTCGATGGTCGTCATCCTGCTCGTAGTCGTCCTGATGACGATCTTTCTCACTGAAGTGACCTCGAACACCGCAACCGCGACGATGCTCATGCCGATCCTCGGTGCACTCGCGGTCGGGATCTCAGTTCATCCGTTCGGGCTGATGGTCGCCGGCGCGACGGCCGCCTCCTTTGCCTTTATGCTCCCCGTCGCAACGCCGCCCAACGCCATCGTCTTTGGCAGCGGCTACATCACGATCCCGCAGATGGCGAAGGTGGGCTCGGGGCTCAACCTCATCGCCATTTTCCTCATTACCGCCCTTGCGCTGCTCTGGCTACCCGTCGCGTGGGGGATCGACATTACTACCTTGCCCGAGTGGGCCATGTAGATGAAGCGCTCGACGCGACTCGTCTCGGTCGTGCTGGCGTGGCAGATCGCCGCGAGCATCTGTTACTACGCCGTCTTCGCCTCGACCACCTTCTTTCAGGACGCGTTCGGACTCTCGCGATTCCTCGTGGGGTTCGTCATCACCTCGCTCACGCTCGGCTACACCCTCCTACTTCTTCCGACTGGTGCGATAATCGACGGCTACGGCGAACGCCGCGTCCTCATCGGGGGACTCCTCGGGCTGGGACTGGTCGCGATCGCGATCCCCTTTTCGCCGTCGTTTCTCGTCTTGCTCGTCGTTGTCGCCCTGCTCGGCACGCTCTATGCGACGGCGATTCCGGGGACGAACAGAGCGATCTTCGAGAACATCCCCGAGGGGAGACAGCATCTCTCACTTGGGATCAAACAGGTGGGGGTAACGGCGGGCAGCGGGATTAGTGCGATTCTCGTGACATGGATCGCCGGCACTCGCTTCGGCTGGGAGGCGGGCTTTCTGGTTGCCGGGTTGGTGGCCTTCCTCGTCGCCGGCGTGTTCGCGTTCGTCTACCGTGAGGAGACGGGGACTGGGACGGTCTCCGTACAGAACCCGAGAAAGCTGTTCAGCCAGTCGGAGTACCGCAGGCTGACCGCCGCGGGCTTCTTTCTGGGCGCTGGCCTGTTTACGACGACGGGCTACACTATTCTCTACGTCGAGAGCCTCGGCGCGAGCGTCGGCTTCGCGGGGATCGTCCTCGCGGCGGTCCAGGTCGGTGGCAGTGCCGGCCGCGTCGTCTCGGGAGCCGTCGGGGATTACCTCCCTGGCTCCGAGCAGGTCGCGACGACGCGAATCCTGCTCGCGCAAGCGGTCGGCAGCGCGCTCACCTTCGTCGGAGTCGTCCTCATCGACTCTCCGCTCGCCGCACTCGTCGCTTTCACCCTGCTCGGCTTCTTCGTTCTGGGGTTTACGGGCATGTACTACTCGTGTATGAGTACGCTCGTTGCGAACGAGGAGATGGGGCAAGCGACCGCGGGCGGCCAGCTCAGCCTCAATGGCGGGGCACTCGTCGGCCCGCCCGCCTTCGGCCTGCTGGCCGACCTCTTCGGGTACGACGCCGCGTGGCTTGCACTGGGGACGGCCGGTGCGGTAGCGACGGGCCTCCTGCTCACGATCGAACGTCGCGCGACGTGAGAAACGCTTTGTGATCCGGTGTGGAACAAAGGATGATGAGCGATCCGGTCGAACTGGGCTGTGAGCTTCTCGAAAACGCAGAGGAGGAATCGCTCACGCTTTCGGAGGCGGTCGACCGCCTCGAAACGATCACGACCGACCCGCATCTCACCCGCGAGATCCTCGATACGGCGGTAACACGCGGGATCATCGCGCGCGAAGACGGGCTGATCCGCCCGCAACGCGGGGCGTTCATCCGCTTCGAGAGCCAAGTCATCACCAAGGAAGGAGAATTCTCGTGTCGGCGCTGTGGGGCCGGTCTCTCAACAGGACACTTTCTCGAACTCGACTCGGGCGAACTCGGGCCGTTCGGCTCCTCGTGTATTCGAAAGGTTACCGGTCGCGAGTAAGTTCTGCACGAAGTCGATCGAGTTCGCGGTACTGTTCGTCGAGTAGTTCCAGATGGGTGTCGAGTGCGTTTTCGAGCGCATCGAGGCGTTCAAGCGGTGAAGAGTTCTCATCGATCTCACCGATTTCGTGGAGCGAGACGCTCTCTTCGATCGAGTCGCTTGCCCCGACAGACGCCGGTTCGAAAGGGGTTTCGTCCGCTGTTTTCGTCTCCGTGGTGTCGTCAGGGGACGGGAGTTCGGCGAGCGTTTCGATTCCATGATGTGCCAAAAGCGCCGCTTCGAGACACTCACGGAACGCTCGTGCGCGTTCGTTCGGGATCTTGATCCGCTCTGCTCGCCCGGCGATGGTGAGAACGAACTGGGTTGCAACTTGGCCCTCTTCGACGGCGAACTCGCTGACGGTAGCAAAAGAGAACTCCTCGTACTCCTCGTCCCAGACCGCCCGTCCGACGTGTTTGATCAGGCGGTCGTCGGTGACGACGAGCGTGAGTTCGCTGAATCGAAACGTCTTTCTCACTGTCTCGCCGGATTCGGTCACTCCGGCCGCCGAGAGAACGCCAGCGAGGATCGGGTGGAGCGCGGCGTCGATTCGATCCGAAGGGATCGTGAGCTTGCGTGTTCCTTCGAGCCCATAATCGAGCTCGATCGTCGCCTTCCGACGACCCGAGGAGAGCAAGAGGCGTTCTGCCGTGTGTGGAAACTCGTCGACGGATTCATCGCTCAGCAGGCTTTGGCCGTGATACTGGAGCGTCTTAGTGGGCGAAACGAACAGCGCGTCGTCGTCGCGAAGCGACACACGGGCGACCACGTCTTCCCCGCCGAGCGTCGAACTGACGAGTTCGGGCGATGACATACACTCAAATTCATCTCAGAATTTATAACTATTTCGGCAGATGAACGTAAGATGAGAACCTTAAAGGTCGCCAGCGGACAACCGAGAGATGCGCCCGGGTGGCTTAGCTGGACATAGCGCCGCACTCATAGGGTTTCAGAGTCGAGGCGGCTGCCTTGGAAGCCTCCCATGCCCGCGCCGTGCCACGGCTCGAATCTGGGTTATGCGGAGATCGAGGGTTCGGAGCCCTCCCCGGGCACTTTTCGAAACGCCACGAGTCGGAGACGAGTGGCAACGCTCGAAAAGTGCCCGGAAGACGCGACGAACCCGTAGGTTCTCACCGAGTAACGCGAGGTGAGAGCAGGGAGCGGAAGGTGAGTGAGCGAAGTGAACGAACGAGAGCGACCGTGGTTCGGAGCCCTCCCCGAGCATTGACTTTCTACGCGAGTCACGAACGTCAGTGAGCGACGAGTCTGAAAGCCGTGCCCGGACACACTTTCAGAGCGTCTCCCGCGCGTCGTCATGACCTTGATTAGTTCGATAGACACGCAATTCTGTCTTCGGACCACCGCTGACGTCGTTCAGTTTCGCCGACGAGTGGCCGTATCTCACTCAGCTCGTCGTCTTTGAGGGTAGTGAGGAGAACGTCGCCTTCCTCGACTGGTGGCAGCTCCGGCCTGAGAACGATCAGTCGATCGATGAGCTCGTCGTTTTCTTCGAGCAGGAGAACGACGAACTGTTCGTCGACGATTCTGTCGACCACCGCGACATACGTCTCGGGCCGCTTTGAGAGCGCCTCGCTGTTAGCGGGACTCTCCCGGCGCGAAACGCCTTCACAGCGACCGGGAGCGTCTTCGTCTCCTGCGGCGACAGTTGTCGGTGTAAGGAGGACACCGATTCCAAGCGAGGCAAACGTTTTCAGAACGGTTCGCCGGCGTGTGTTATTCGACTGCATCGTCCCTACTGGCGCGTTATGGCTGATAAAGTTCGTTCGCGAAAATCCAGGCTCAAGGGCAAAGTCGCCGTTGTCACCGGCGCGAGCCGAGGCTTGGGCCGCGGGATCGCTGTTGCACTCGGACGCTCGGGCGCGACCGTATACGTGACGGGACGTAGCGTCCGTGGGAGACAAAACGCCGCAGACCGTCCCGAGACTATCGACGACACGGCGGAGCGGGTCACGGCGAGCGGTGGAACGGGCGTCGCCGTTCGGTGTGACCATACCCACGATGGAGAAGTCGAGTCGCTCTTCGCGCGCGTGAAAGACGAGCGGGGCCCTCTCGACG
>JADFQH010000119.1 GCA_022561895.1 Methanobacteriota archaeon
AAACAGCTCTCTCGGAGCGAGAAAGAAACCCTCGTTGACTACTGAGTCGTGTGTTCCGTGATCGGTTCCGGATCGATGAAAGCGTACTCGACGGCCTGTCGGCCGAGTTTTCGAACCCGCTTTTCTAACTTCGCATCGAGGAACTCCCCCTCGGAATCGAACTGATCGCTCGCGTTTCGGATCCCGACTTGGTGGGGGAGCGTCCAGCCGTGCATGGCCCGAACGCTCGCGCGGAGGTGTTCGAGGGTCGGACCAAAGGTCCCCCCGCCCGCTACCGCAAGCAGCCCTGTGGTTGTTTCCTCGAACTCGTCGAACCCGCAGTAGTCGAGCGCGTTTTTGAGCGCCGCGGAGATCGTGCCGTGGTAGACCGGCGTTCCAAGAGAACTACATCGGCCTCGCGGATCTCCCTCATCAGTTCCTCGGCGTCGGCGGTGTTCTCGGTGTCGGGATCGTAGACGGGAAGGTCGTACTCGCGGAGATCGAGCAATGCAACATCGCCGCCCGCCTCGCGTGCGGCGTCGAGAGCGTGTTCGAGGGCGAGTCGCGTGTAGCTACCGTCCCGGAGGCTTCCGACGACAGCGACGATTCGAGGTGAGTCCATAGCCTGACTACGTGTTGGGGTAAGAAAACCACATTGAAAGACACTGTCGGCCGTAACTGTGTACGGATTCTCACTCCCCAGGGCGGCGAGAATCATGAACGACTTACAGCCGTCGGTATACCCTGCCGATTTTTCCGCTCCGACCGCGATTCCCAACTATGAACGCGATCAGCTTCGGGACCGATGGCTGGCGGGCACCCCTCGACACGTTCACTATCGCGCGCGTGCGGATGGTCGGACAGGCCGTTGCGACCCATCTCAGAGAGGAGGGGTTCGACGATCCTGTCGCGGTCTGCTATGACGCCCGCGAATCCTCGCGTGGCTTTGCAGAGGAGCTCGCGCGCGTGCTGTGTGCGAACGGATTCGACGTACTCATGCCCGAACGTGACCGCCCGACGCCGCTTCTTTCGTGGGCTATTGTAGATCGAAAGCTCGCCGGTGGGCTGATGATCACAGCCTCACACAACCCTCCCGAGTACAACGGCGTGAAGTTCATTCCGAGCGATGGCGCGCCCGCACTCCCCGAAATCACCGACGCAATCGAGGCGAATCTCGCCGAACCCGACCCAGTTCCCGAAGCGGAGTGGGGGCGAGTCGAGGAGACTGATTTCGTCACGCCACACGCCGATCACGCGCTCGATCTCGTGGGAGAAAACCTCGATCTTTCCGTTGCCTACGATGCGATCCACGGCAGCGGTCGCGGCGTCACCGATAGCCTGCTCAAACGTGCGGGCGTGGACCTCATCCGCCTGCGCTGTGAAGACGACCCGACTTTTGGAGGTGTTTCACCCGAACCGACCCGTGAAAATCTCGACGAGCTAATCGAGCGGGTCACGGAGGGAAGCGCCGATCTCGGAGTGGCGAACGACGGCGACGCGGACCGAGTCGCGGTGGTCACACCCCATCGAGGACTGCTCGACGCGAACCTGCTCTTTGCCACCCTCTATGAGTACCTGCTCGAAACCGACTCGGGACCCGCGGTCAGAACCGTTTCGACGACGTTTCTCATCGATCGGATTGCGAAGACCCACGGCGAGGGGACGGTCGAGGTCTCTGTGGGATTCAAATGGGTCGCGAAAGCGATGGCCGAGCACGATGCGCTGATCGGCGGCGAGGAGTCGGGCGGCTTTTCGATTCGGGGCCACGTCCGCGAGAAAGACGGCGTGCTGATCGCGCTGCTCGCGGCCGCCGCCCACGCCGAAGAGCCGCTCGACGAACGGGTGGATCGGCTGCTCGAAGCGCATGGAGAGATCAGCCAAGACAGAACGAGTATCGAGTGTCCCGACGAGGAGAAATCAGCGACTCTCGACGCGCTCGCGGAGGCGATCCCCGATTCGCTCGCGGGCGAGGAAATCGAGGACGTAAACACCGCGGACGGATTCAAACTCCTCCTCGAAAGCGGGTCGTGGCTACTCGTCCGTCCGAGTGGGACTGAACCCAAACTCCGGATCTACGCCGAAGCAGCGGGAAAGAATCGGGTCGAGGAGCTGTTGGACGCCGGTCGATCGTTGGTCAACAACGCCCGATAACACTGGATAATACCACTCATTTATATAGCGGTTGAAAACGAACCACGGGTATGGCGTTCAGCGACGAGCTGCTCGAACTCGGCGAACCGATCTGGGCCGCCCAGAAGGACCATCCGTTCGTCACGGAGCTTGCGGCGGGCACCTTAGAGGAAGGCGCGTTTCTCCACTGGGTGAAACAGGATTATCTGTACTTGCTCGATTACGCCCGGACCTTCGCGATTGCTGGCGCACGCGCCCGCGACGAGGAGACGATGACCCATCTGATGGGGGTCGCTCATACGGTTCTCGACTACGAGATGGACCTCCACCGGGAGTTCGCCGCCGAGTACGGGCTTGCTCGAACCGATCTCGAAACCGTCGAGAAAACCCCCACCTGCGTCGCGTACACCAACTACCTACTTCGCGTCGCCTACAACGGTTCGCTCGCGGAGATCAGCGCCGCGGTCTACCCCTGCGGGCAGGGCTATCTCGACGTTGCAGCGCATATGGCCGATCTCGCCGAGGACGAACACCGATACACGCCGTTTATCGAAAAATACACCGACGAGGAGTTCTTCGAGGCCGTCGACTGGATGCGGGAGTTCGTCGACCGGTGTGGCGAGCGCTACCCCGGCGAACACGAGGCGATGCGCGAGGCGTTTCTTACCAGTGCTCGGCTCGAAGCCGCGTTCTGGGGAATGGCTTACACCGAAGAAGGATGGGAGATATGAGCGACTCCTTCGAGGGCGAGATCCGTTTCAGCGAGTGGCTCCGAGAACGCTCCGAACCAGCGTGGGAGGAGGCGACCCGCCATCGGTTCGTCGAGGAACTCGGCGACGATGCGATCGATGACGAGGTCTTCAGGCGGTATCTCGTGCAGGATTACGCCTTCCTCGAACTCGGCGCGCGCACGACCGCGCTCGCGGTGAGTCAGGCTCCCTCGATGGAGGAGATGGCGAGACTGAGCCAGCAGCTCTCGGTGCTTACCGGCGGCGAGAACGACTACTTCCAGCGCGCGTTCGAGGAGCTGAGCGTTCCCGAAGACGAGTGGCACGACCCGGATCTACACGAGACGACCGCCACGTTTCTCGACTTCATGCTCCGGTCGGCCCACGAGGGTAGCTACGAGGAAACCCTTACTACTACGCTGGCTGCCGAGTGGGTGTATCTCGACTGGGCAACATATCTCGAAAATCGGGAGCCAGAGCGCTGGTATCTCGATGAATGGATCGCAATCCACGCGACGTCCGAGTTCGAGGAGTACGTCGAGTGGCTCCGCAGTCAGTTGGACACCTACGGACCCGAGCTTTCCCCGCGTCGGCGGGCTCGTATCGCGGATCTGTTCTGCCGGACGGTCGATCTCGAGGTCGCGTTTTTCGAGATGGCTTATGACTCCATCGGGAGTCGCCCGTGATATCGATCGCCATCGCATTCGATCTCGAACCCGAGTGAGTCGTAGAAGGGCCGCACTTCGGATCGGAAATCGGCGGTAAGCGGACCGCGTTCTGCGGCCCGATCGACCAATGCTGAGCCGATCCCCTTCGCTCGGTGGGTTCGCGTAACGGCGATTACCTCGATGCGTGTTCCGTCGAGAACGAGCACGCCCCGGACGTGGCTCTCAGATACCGCGACCAGCACGTCACCGCCCGCGAGCGCTGCTCGAACATCGTGGGGATTCACGTCGAGCAGTGCGCTCTCCAGCACTCGCATGACTGCCTCGTATTCATCTCCCTCTGCTTTGCGGATCATCCACCCTTGATCAGCCGGAGCACCTGTACGTGATCGGTCTCGACGGGCTGGTCCTCGGGAACCGGACGACCGTCAACCATCACTGACACCTCGTGCGGGCTGAGACCGAGCTCCGAGAGCAGATCCGCGTAGGTGGGATCGGCAAGCGAGAGTTCATGTGAGCGCTCGCCAACGACCTCGACGGTGACGTTCATACTGTTCGTTTGCACAGAGCGCGTTTCAGCGTGTCGGCGGGGCTCCGGGCTGTCATCGGGTTTGCGTGCCCCCAGCAGTTATATGCCGGTTGGCCGAGTGATCCTATATGTACGAAACCGTTCTCGTCCCGGTCGACGGTAGCGAGCAGTCAGAACGAGCGGTCGATCACGCACTCGAGATCGCCGAGAAGTTCGAAAGCACCCTCCACGTGCTCCACGCCATCGATGATCGTGGATCGGGCCGCGCGGCCGAAGCCGTAAGCGAACTCTCCCGCAACGCCTCCGAACGACAAGAGATGAACGAGCGCCGAAAGCAGGCAGGAACCGAGCTGACCGACGGCGTCATCGAGCGCGCTCGCGAGGCGACCATCGACGCCGAAGCGGTCGTTCTGCGGGGCGATCCCGCCGAGGTGATCACGGACTACGCCGAACAGAAGGAGATCGGCCTGATCGTCCTCGGTGCGCGCGGGCGGAGTGCGGTCGGCAAGTTCCTCTTGGGGGATGTTGCGGGCAAGGTCGCACGCCATGCCACGACGCCAGTACTACTCGTCAGGCCCGACCAATATAGTAGCCGTTGAAACTGTTTACACACGTGTTGCACCCAGCGGCCAGCGCCATCGGCGCTGGCCGCTTGACTGTCACCGCGAAGTTCCACCACCCAACCCGCTCGCGTCGGAGAGAATGGCAAGACGCCATGCTCGTCTACCGCGATACGAAGCAGGGATTGGTCGATGGGTGGGCTTCCGGCGAACTCGGTATGTCCGTGACCACCGCCAGCACCCCCAATATCCTCTTCGGGGAATCCTCGTCCTTTGGGGCGGGGAGGATCTCAATATAGGACGATTGCCACCGTCGAAACGCCCTTTTTTCACGGCCGCGAACGCTCGTCAATGGCAGTTCGGGTTACAACCACTGGAAGGATTCATTTCGGTTTCCAGAACCTCTCGCTCGCTCACGAGCGTCTGTACGGCAGTCTCGGGGTAGCGGTAGAACAGCCGCGACTCGTCGTCGACTGTGAGCGCGCCGACGGAATCCATACTGAGCACCCCGACGCGGAACGCTATGCTCGAGGAGTGGTCGATCTGCTCGACGTTCCCGGCGCGCGAATCTCGGTCCGAGAGGCGCTTCCACGTCATATCGGTTTCGGCAGCGGAACCCAGTTCGCCGCAGCAGTGCTCTCGGGGATCGCCCGCGTATACGGTCACGATCCCTGTCTACGAGAGCGCGCTCCGCTGCTCGGCCGGGGCGGGCGAAGCGGCGTCGGAATCGCCACCTTTCAAACCGGTGGTTTCGTCCTCGACGCTGGCCACCCGGCGACCCGCTTTACCGCAGAACGCCCCCGCGACGGCACGTGGACCGTTCCGCCGGTCATTGCTCGCCACTCGATCCCCGACTCGTGGCGATTTCTGCTCGTCATTCCCGACAGCGAACCCGGAAAAAGTGGGAAAAAAGAGGACGAAGATATGCGCTCGGTCGTCGAGCGCGCAAGTCCGGGGATCGCGGACGAGATCACCGCGATATGTGCTCGAAAAGTGCTGCCCGCGATCGCCGAGGACGACCTCTCGACCTTTGGCGCGGGCGTCACAGAGATCGGGCGGCTCAACGGCGCGTGGTACGCCGACACACAGGGTGGGGTGTATCGCCCGCCGGTCGGCGAGATCGTCCGCGAACTCGAATCCGACCGGGCGATCGATGGTGCGGGTCAGTCCTCGTGGGGTCCGGTCGTCTACGGGGTCACCGATCGGGAACGGGGGGCAACAGCCCGCGAGGTGGGCCAACGCGCGCTCGCTGCGGCGGGCGTCGGTGGGGAGGTTCACGTGGTCGCGGGCCGGAACGACGGTGCAAAAATCGGCCACAAGGATTAACCGGTCCTCTCAGGATAGTTATATATGGACCGTCTCCCGTTCGGCGTCAGGCGGCTCGATTCGCTGCTCGGCGGCGGCGCGCCCGAAGGAAGTGCCGTCTTGCTCGCGGGCGAACCCGGCGCGGGTGCACGGGAGTTTCTCGCTACCTGCGCGCTGATGAACGGACTACGAACGAAAGATCCCGAGGAGTTCTCGCTTCAGTACGGCGATCTCGCGGACGACCTAACCCTCCCCGAGGAGATCCATTACGTCTCGCTCACCGACGACGTTGCGGGCATCAAACGGGAGTTCGCCACCGCGTTCGATGCCGAGTTCGTCGAGCGCGCGAGCGATCCCATCGTCTTTGGCGATCTCTCGCCCTCGTACTTCCGGCTCAGTCCAGTCCCACGCGAATGGTACGCAGAACCGACGGCCGACATCGAATCGCTCGGCGAGCGAGGGGATCGTAACACCGTTTTCGAGGCGCTCGCGGCGTATCTGAGCGAGCATGCAGCGGGCAGCCTCGTCTGTCTGGACTCCGTTACGGACCTGCTTGCGGCCAACGGCGAGCGCTCGCTCGCGGACGTCGCCACCGTTCTCAACGGAATTCGCCGTGCCGGGAGCGACTGGGAGGGACTCTTGGTTCTCTTACTCGATAGCTCGACCGTCCCGAGTGCGGATCTCGGCCGTCTCCAGAACAGCGTCGACGGCACGCTCACGTTCCGCTGGGAGCGTGCCGGCAGCGACCTCGCGCGAACGATGGAGCTCACGAAATTTCGTGGCGTGCTCCCGACGCTCGATCCCGAGGACCTCGTCACCTTCGAGACGGAGTTTCGCGACACCGGCTTCGCCGTCAGCGACGTACGAAAGATCCGGTAGGAATATTTATATTTTCAGAGAAGAGTTGATAGATAAATGGACGAGACTGGGACAAACACGCCGGTCGCGCCGGATCTCGCGGACGTACGCGAACGGGTCGTCCAGCTCAAACGCGAGATCGACGCCAAAGCGCCCGCCGACCACGATCACGAGACACTCACCGCCCGGCTCGACGGGATCGAACACGATCTCGAATCGATTCGAGCGGAAACGGAGGACGTTCGAGAGCGTTCCCTCGACGCCGACGAACGGATCAACGACGGGTTCGAGAACTATCGCGAACTGTTAGAACGGCTGCTCGAACGAACCGAAACGATAGAATCGCGTCTCGATACGCTTGGGACGACGGTGCTCGCCGCCCGCGAGCGAAACGAGAGCCGCGAGCAGCTTGCATCGCTCACTCGCACGGCAAACCGCGGGGGGGTTCGAACCGCCGACTGCGAGGGGTGTTCGGAAACGCTCGATCTCGGGCTGCTTTTCGAACCCGTCTGTCCGCACTGTGAGATGGCGCTTTCGGAACTCGTCGTGGGGCGTGGCCTGTTCGGGACGGCCACCCTCCGGGGCGAACAGTGAGCGCATCGCTCTCGGAGCTGCTCGATCGTCTTTCCGCGTCCGAAGCGGTTCCACATTCGGATCTCGAAGACGAGACGCCTCCCGAGGATCTCTGGGTACGTCTCGAACGACCCGAACCGTCTCCGGAGTCCGTTCGCGTGGTCTCAAAGCGCCGCTACTGCCAGCGCTGTGAACACCTCTCGAACCCGCCCACGGTGGCCTGCACTCGCGAGGGAACCGAGATCGAAGCCCTCGTTGGTAGTGACCGATTCCGAGTGCGAAACTGTCCCGTAGAGCGAGAGTGAGCCACGGTTCGTAGAGAGCGCGTCGTCAGCCACACCGTGAGTCTCGCCTGTGTGAGCCGAAGCCAGCGCCCTTCTCTGCTTACGGCTGTTTGTCGTACTCCCGATCCTCCTCGTGTGCTTCTTCCCCGTGTTCCTCTAGTTCTTGTTGGGTCTCGAACGTCTCACCACATATCGTACACCGGAAGTCATCGTGCTCCTCAACTTCGTCCGCCTCCCTCGGTTCTCCTAACTCGTCGCCCTGATCTATCTCGTCACCTTTCGTGTTATCCTGTGCCATGGGAGTAGAAACCACTTCAGTAACAATCAACCATTCACGTTGCATTTGACGGGTAGTTATATACTGAGACGCTATCCAGTCGCGTTGATGAGTCCACCTTGCCATCCTCGTTCACTCCCGTTGACCTCGGCTGTCCGTCGATGACTGTCGGTCCCGAAGGTCGGGAGCTGACGTTCAAATAGCTGCGACCGGTACTGTCCTCATCATGGAGTTCTGTCCCGACTGTGGTTCGATGATGAAAGCCGAGGGCGAGCAGTGGGTCTGTGGATCGTGCGGGGAGAGAGTCGTTCGGGACCGTGAGGCGGAATCGGCCTTCGTTTCGATAGAAGAACAGAGCGGCGACGAACTGATCGAGACCGAGGAGGGCGCGGAGTTCGAAGGCAAACCCACCGCTCGGGACGTGACCTGCGAGGAATGTGGCAACGAGGAAGCGTGGTACACGATCAAGCAGACCGGGAGTGCCGATGAGCCACCGACGCGGTTTTTCAAGTGTAAGGAGTGTGGTTATCGGTGGCGGGAGTATAATTAACTCGAATCCGTGACAACCTTGATCGATAACAGGGGGTTTTAGATGCGGGC
>JADFQH010000120.1 GCA_022561895.1 Methanobacteriota archaeon
TTTATCGCCATCTTCTCGCTTGCCTCCTCGCGCTATCTCCTTCCCCGACTGTTTCGCCGGATCGCGGACGACAAAGACGTGTTTTTCGTCATTGGCATCGCGTGGGCCTTCCTCTTTATCGTCGTCTCCGAACAGCTCGACCTCTCGATCGAGGTCGGGGCCTTTCTCGCAGGCATTAGCCTCGCACAGCTCCCCTACAGCAAGGAACTCGAAGAGCGCATCAGCCCGATCACCGATTTCTTCATCCTCGTCTTCTTCGCCTCCATCGGGCTTCGACTCGCCGCCGACGATCTCCTCGCGTACTGGGTCGAGGCCGTCGTCGCTTCTGTGGTTCTTATGATCGGAAACTTCTGGATCATGTTCTACCTCATCGATAGAGAGAACTTCAGCGTCGAGACCTCGTTTCTGGGGAGCATCAACATGGTCCAGGTCAGCGAGTTTTCACTTGTGGTCGGCGGGATCGCGGTCGCCCAAGGCTTCGTCGACACCGCCATTCTGGGCTATCTCAGCCTGATGGCGCTGCTGACGATGACGGTTTCGACATACATCATCAACTACAACAACGCGATCTACGACCGCGTCCAGCCGTGGTTTTCACGCTTCGAATCGGAAGAAAAAGGCGACGTCTCGCTCCCCGAGTACCGGAACCATGCGGTTGCGATCGGCTACGACGAGATCACCGAACGCGCACTTCCCTTGTTGAAAGAGCGCTACGGCGAGGTGGTCGTCATCGACCGCCAGACCGCCCACATCGACCAACTTGAGGAGGAGGGCGAGTACGAGTATATATACGGGGACTTCAAACACAGCGAGATCCGCAAGGCTGCGGGGCTGAAACGCGCCGATTTCGTGTTGAGTTCGACCGTCCAGCCCGAGATCAACGAGCGCCTCCTGCGGGAAGCGAGCGCGGAGGCGATCGTCTTCGTGGAAGCAGAGCGAATCGAGGACGCGGAGGCGCTCTACGATCTGGGGGCCTACTACGTGATCTTGAGTACGCATCTCACGGGCGAGCAGCTCACAGAGTACGTCGAGTCGTACTTCAGCGACCGCGGGTCGTTCGATACCCATACGCGAGCGGACATCCGACGGATCCGCCGGGGTGAGATCGATGGTTGATCTGATCACCACGCTCGCGCTCGTGTTCATCAGCGCGGGGGCGCTCTTGTTGATTGCAAACCACTTCTCGCTTTCTTCAGTGCCCTTCTACATCCTCGCCGGGATCGTGGTGGGGGGATTGGGATTCATCGACCAGCCCGAACTTCTCGAACTCGCTCAGTGGGGGATCGCCTTTCTCGTCTTTGTCTTCGGCGTAAGCCTCGATTTCAGCTCGTTGGGTACGGTAATCCGCGACGGCGAGATCATGACCGGCGTCCAGATTCTCGTCATCGGGCCGTCGAGCTTCGGTGTTGGCCTCCTATTGGGATTCGCCCCGCTCGATGCGCTGTACTTCAGCGTTGCAGCCACCCTGAGTTCGACGATCGTTGGAACGGGTCTCAGAAAAGCCGACATCCGCGACAACCTCGTCCATGGTCGGCTCGCCAAGTCCGTTCACTTCCTCCAGGATATCCTCGCGGTCGTGTTGATCCTCGTCGTCGGTACCGAGGCGTTCGTGGCCGACAACGTCGCGATGAATCTTGGTTACGGCGTGATGCTGCTCGCTGCGGCGGGGATCGTCCACCGCTATCTCTTCGACCAGCTCTCGCGGCTCTCGGCGGGATCACAGGAGCTCATGCTGATGACGAGCATCTCGATCCTGATCGCGTTTCTCGCGTTCGCGGAGTTCATCGGTCTCTCGATCGTCGTCGGGGCGTTTGCCGCCGGGCTGGCGATCAAGCGCGAGGTCAGTAATCTGGGTATGCTGAACGGAATCGAGTCGATCAAGGATTTCTTCGCCACCATCTTCTTCGTCACCATCGGCGCGCTCGTCTCGACACCGACCCTCGATGTCCTCGTCGTTTCACTCACGCTAATCGCTCTCACTGCGATCATCAAACCGCTCGTGATGATCGTTACCCTGCTCTGGGAGGGCTATGATGCCCGCACCGCCTCGCTGACGAGCTTTAGTCTCGACCAGGTCAGCGAGTTCGCGCTGTTCATCGCGATCGGCGCGCTCATCGAGGGGGCGATCTCGTCCACGCTCTTCGACGCGATCATTCTCGCGGCGGCGCTGACGATGATCACCTCCGCGTACACCCGGAAACACGACCATCAGCTCTACGACCGGCTGTTGCGCCATCTCGTTGGACGCACTCAGACCAGAAAGATCGACGAACGCAGTCGGATCACGTCGCTTCCGACGGATCATATCGTCATCGCTGGCTTCGGTAGACAGGGCCGACGGATCGCGCATGCTTGTAAGGAGGCGGGACGGGAGTGTGTCGTCATCGAGAACGACCCCGCGATGCTTTCCTCCCTCTCCGAGCAGTGTGACAACTACGTCTTCGGGGACGCGATGCACAGCTACACGTGGGAGAAAGCGGGACTCGACGAGGCACGTCTCGTCGTCTCGACGATCAATCAACGACCGGTCTCCGAGCGAATCCTGCAGTTCGAGACCAACGCCGATATGATTCTCCGGGCGGACGACGCAGGCGACGCGCGTGCCCTGCTCGATCAGGGGGCGCTCTACGTTGCAGTGCCCGACGTGCTTGCCGCCGACCAGCTAGTCGAGCGCGTTTCGGCAGTGATCGACGATCCCGATTCGATTCGGAACGTGGAACCCGAACACAGAGAGGAGCTACAGACGCTCTCGGAGCTCGGGTTTTCCTCGCTCGCGGACGAGGATCCCGGCTGAACACGAGGGATCTATAAGACAATACGAGCGAGGGGAGACATGGAGTGGGGCGAACGCTGGGGGTTGATCGGCACGCACCTGACGGTTGCGCTGACGGGGATCGTCGCCCTCCTCTCGATCGTCACCGGGATCGCGAACATCACTGCAACGGCGTTTATCGGCCCGCTCGCGGATTTCATCCCGCCCGCAATCCAGCGCACCGCCGGCTTCACCGGCGCGATGACCGGCTTTCTCATGCTGCTTTCGGCCTACGGCCTGAAACGGGGGCTGTACGCGGCGTGGTACTCGACGCTCGTCTTGCTTCCGATGACCGCGATTCAGGGGTTAGTCCAGTCGAGCCCGCTGTCGATCCCGCTGATCGTCGCATCCGTCCTCGCGACGGCGAACCTACTTACCAATCGAACGCAGTTCGACCGCGAGATCCAGCTTTCAAACACGCAGATCGCCGCCGGACTCGCACTCGTGGGCGCTCAGGCCTACGGCACGCTCGGGACGTACGCGCTCCGCGAGGAGTTCGGCGAGGTTGAAACCATCCTGGATGCGTTTTACTTCACGCTCGTCACCGCAAGCACCGTTGGGTATGGTGACGCCACGCCGCTCTCTCAGGAGGCTCGCCTGTTCGGGATGTCCGTTCTCCTCGTCGGGACCGCCAGTTTCGCGGTCGCGCTGGGTGCGCTGCTCAGCCCCGTCATCGAAGCCCGCCTCGCCGCCGCACTCGGAAAAATGAACGACGCAGAACTCGCAACCCTCGACGATCACGTACTGGTTCTCGGCTACGGCGAACTCACCGAGCCGATCCTGCAAGAACTCGACGATCGCGCTCCGTTCGTCGTCGTCACCGACAACGAAACGCGCGCCGACCGCCTCGCCGAGCGGGATATATTCGTGCTTCGGGCCGACCCGAGCGACGAGAAGACGATTACCCGCGCCGGTCTCGAACACGCGAAAGCGGTCGTCGTTGCAACAAACACCGATGCCGAGGACGCCCTTACCGTCCTGACTGTGCGCCAGCTCCGCCCCGATATCCGGATCGTTGCGGCCGCAACGGATCGGGAAAACGTCGTCAAACTCAAGCGTGCCGGTGCGGACACGGTAATCAGCCCGGCGACCATCGGCGGGCGGCTCATGGTCCAGTCGGCGCTCGGGCGCGAGGATACCGAGGATATCGCGGATAAGCTGCTTGGTGAGTGATAAGGGTGGTTGTAACTATTTACCGATGATCGTCCGCACGGGTCAACGATCACCGGTAAGGGACTACAACCACCCTTATGAATGGTAGAGCGTACTTAACCCTCCGGAGATAACAGAGACGAAATGGGCGGCGTCGAATTGCGCGACGGCGAGCTACGTATTGAACGAGAAGCGAACGAACTCGACGAACTCGCCGTTCGCTTTACTGCGATCCTCGATGAACTCGATATCGAACACGTGTACGTCGCAGGATATGTCTCTATTCTAACTGGCCGTTCACGGGCTACCGAGGATGTCGATGTTCTGCTCGAACGGCTCGAAGAAGACCACGTCGATCAGCTCGTCAAGTCGCTTGACGACGTGGGAATGTGGGGACCTGCAATGCCACTCAATGACATGTACGAGATGCTTTCTTCGGGAGACAATATCTGGGTCGCACCCGAGGACCAAGTCATCCCACACATCGAAGCGAAGTTCGTTCGTGACGAAACCGATCATGCGTCACTCCAAAACACCATCACTGCCCACATCGCTGGCGCGAAGCTTCCGATTGGGTCGCTCGAACTGCAGATCGCATACAAGCTCTACCTCGGTTCCGAGAAAGACACAGAGGACGCAGTTCATCTGTACACGCTGTTCGAGGAAACGCTTAGAAGGGACGAACTCGAAGGATGGGTAAGGAAACTCGGTGTTCGTAAGGAGTATGAGCGACTCAGAACTACGTGAGCAACTCGATGAAAAACACGAGCGAAACCGTGAGCAACGCCTCGAAGCCGTCAAACACTGGGCCCAGTATATCAAGGAGAACCCACCGGAGGATTGGGGTAGCCAGCAGAACCGGCTCATCAACTCTCAGCTCCGGTCCGCTCGCGAATCGGATCTCAACGGAGAACACTATCGGCGGGTTCGTGAGCGCACTCGGTGAGAACCGCGAACCGTACTCGAACGTTTACAGCTCCTCGTAGTGCTCGTCGAAGATCTCCACCACTGCTTTCAGCGCGCCCGCGATGATCGGCCCGATGAACAGCCCCATGAAGCCAACGAGATAGAGTCCGCCGACGACGCCGACGAGGATCACACTGGGGTTGATGCTCGCATACCGATCGACGATAACGGGTCTGAGAAACTCGTCGGTGACGCTAACGACGATCGCGCCGTAGACGAAGAGCGCAACCCCAAAGAGGGGTTCCCCGGTTGCAACCAGATAGACTGCAGCCGGTCCCCAGATGATGAACGCGCCGATTATCGGTAGCAAGGCGAGAATGATCATCATAAACGTCCAGAAGGCGGCATTGGGGATTCCCGTCACGAACAAGCCGATTCCTGCAACAGCACCCTGGACGAACGCAACGAGGACGTGTCCGAGGAGGACCGCCCACGTGATGGCTTCGAGTCGCTCGGTGAGTTCCGCTCGCACGTCATCGGGAAGCGGGATCACAGTATACAGCCACGCTAAGAGCGAATCGCCGTCTTTGAGCAGGAAGAATAGTACAAAAACGGCGATCGCGACACCGACGAGAACGTCCGTTGCTGCCCCAAGAACCCCTGTAACACTGCCCAGTGCGATCTGTGCGGCGTCTTGGGCGTAGGAACTCGCCTGCTCGGCGATATCGACCTCCTGACCGGTGTACTCGGCGATCAGCCCTTCGATCTCGGTGAGCTGTACGTCGGTCTCGCCCGCTTGTTGAGCTAACTCGGCTGCATCCTCTGCGACGAGCGCAATGATGACGAAAAACGGGACGATCAGGGTAACAAAGGAGCCGAGAATCAACAGGAAGGCGGCAATTCCCGCGCCTGTCCGCGATTCAAGGCGCTGTTGAAGGGGAAAGAGGACGAACGCGAGCAGTCCGGCTACAAGGAAGTACTGAAGAAACGGTTCGACCAGCCCGTAAGACAGCCATAGCAAGCCAGCGATTAGCAGGAGCAAGAACCCCCGTCTAACGTTCATACAGTTGCTGGACACGCCTGGCGGATAAAACGCGTCCTTGCTCACTGCTCGACCGCCGGATTACGTTTCGATATAGTGTTCGTCGAACGTTTCGATAGCGATCTTGAACGCGCCGACGATCACCGGCCCGAAGAACAGCCCCATGATCCCCAACAGATAGAGCCCACCGACGACGCCGAGCATGATCGTCGCGGGGTTGAGCCGTGCCCGGCGATCGACGAGGATCGGTCGGAGATAGTTGTCCGAAAAGCTCACGACGACCGCCCCGTAGACGAAGAGCGCGCCGCCCGCGACCGGATCGCCCATGAAGAACAGATAGGCAGCGGCGGGTCCCCAGACGAGAAACGCGCCGATGATGGGCAAGAGCGCGAGCAGGATCATCACGAGCGTCCAGAAGACGGCGTTCGGAACACCCGTGACGAAGAGTCCGATCCCTGCTAGAATGCCTTGAATCGCCGAGACGAGGACGTGGCCCACGAGCACCGCCCACATGAGGTTGTCGACGTTCGACGACAGATCCCGCAGGACGGGATCGGGAAGCGGCGTGACGCGGAACAGCCACGCCGTAAAGCGCCGCCCATCGCGGAGGAAGAAAAACAGCATGAACGCCGCGAGCGCGATCCCGATCAGGGCGTGGGTAAACGCACTGAAGAGGTCGGGAGCGCTCCCGAGAAGCACGCTTGCGAAGTTCTCCGCGGCGGTTGCGAGTGCGGCGGGCAGGTCTACGTCTTCGCCCGTCGTACCCGCAATGGTGGCTTCGATCCCACCGAGATCGACCTCGCTGTCGCTTGCGCGCTGGGCCAGACCGAGCGCGTCGCTCGCGATAAGGGAGATCAGCGCGGCAAAGGGGAGGATAACCGCGACGGTCGAGCCGATCATCAAAAGGAGAGCGGTGATGGTTCCCCCGAGAAAGGGCGAAAGACGGCGATATATCGGCATGAGCAGGTACGCGATCAGCACCGCAAGCAGCACGTACTGGAGAAAGGGCCAGATCAGCGCGAGCGACAGCGCACCGAGCGCGCCGATGACGACCAGCATGAACCCTCTGCTCACGTCCATGCTGAGTAGAATCGCTTCCAACGGGGATAAAACGATCCGCCAAAAACGGTGGCCGACGACCGATCTTACGAGAGCGCAACGACCGCATCCAGCGAGATGCCGATCGCCCGCTCGACGTTGTTCTTCGCCTTTTCGGGGAGCTCCTCGTCGTCGGTCTCGCCCTTCTGGGTTCCGCGGACGAGGTTGCCATCGACCGTGCAGATCGCACCCGCCCGCATGCCCTTGCGCCGTGCGAGGGTGAAGACGGCGGCGGCTTCCATCTCGACCGAGAGGATTCCTGCAGCTTCCCAGCTTTCAACATAGTCGTCGGTTTCGGCGTAGAAGGCGTCATCGGAGGCGATCGGGCCGACGTGAACCTCCTCAGCGCGGGAACTCCGAGAGTTCCCGCTGGCTTCCGGATCGTCGGGCGATCCGGAAACACCCCTCGTTTCTGCACTCTCGACCAGCGCCGAAAGGACGCGATAGTCGGGGACCGCCGGATAGGTGACCGACTCGTAGCGCTTCGAGGTCCCCTCGTCTTTGGCCGCACCCGTCGCGACGATCATGTCCCCGATCTCGATCTCCCGTTGGAGGGCCCCCGTTGTCCCCACCCGAATCACCGTCTCTACCCCGACTCGTTCGAGTTCCTCGATCGCGATCGCGGCGGAGGGACAGCCGATCCCGGTCGAACAGATCGTGAGATCCGTTCCATTATAGGTTGCGTTGACGAGTTTGTACTCGCGGTTTTCCGAAACCAGTTCCGAAGAATCACACTGGCCTGCGATCCGGTCAACCCGGCCGGGATCGCCGGGGATCAACGCGATCTCGTGTACGTCGCCGTTTTCGACCAAGAGGTGTGGCTGTTTTGCCATAGATGCGAATCTCGGGGAGCGGATAGAAATCCCTACTGGTACCGCTCGAACAACGTGTGTTCCTCGGCGATGAGTTCGCTCACGCGAGCCTCGAATTTGCTCGCGCAAGTAACGCGGTCGTGTTCGTTGTTCCGGGTGGCGGTCGAAATCTCGGCGTCGGGATCGAGACAGGTGCTGTTCTGGAGGACATCTCCGATCGAGCACGCGAGCGCGTCCTGTTCATTCACGAGGAGGGTGTGAGAAGCGCGATGATCCGCGCAGTAGCCGATCGATGGGATGGGACCGTTCGGTCCTACGAGGACGATACCGATCTCCATCGAGGGATCCGCCTGTTCACTCGTGATATCATGCGCCGAGAGGGGACTGGGGGGCTATCGTTCCCCCCGGCTGAGTATACTATCGATCGTAACTGTTTATACGAATTCGCCACCCCGTGTCGGCGAATTCGTGTAAGACAGTTACGGCCGATAGTATAGTACACCGCACCACAGACGAGCCCAGTCATCACGACATCGAGTCCGTGGTCGAGGATCTCGAACGTTTCGCTCGGGTAAACACCGCCAACGGAAAGCAGGCCGGTCGCACTTCTGATTGTTCGATGAGCGCA
>JADFQH010000121.1:0-302 GCA_022561895.1 Methanobacteriota archaeon
CGAGGTCGCAGACGAGAAGGACGTATCGCCGGCACAGGTCAGCCTCGCGTGGCTCCTCGAAAAGGAGGTCGTCGACTCGCCCATTATCGGACCCCGGTCGCTGGAGCACTTAGAAGAGAACGTCGAATCCGTGTCCGTCTCGCTTTCTAAAGAGGAAGTCGAGCGACTAGAGGAGCCGAAAACTCCTGTCTGGTCGCGGGAGATCGGTGATCTATGAGCTGGTCGCTTGCTGGATGTGATCCGGCAATGTCGTCAGAGCGAAGCTCTGACTGCTGACCGGATGGCTTCGCCATCCGGTGATG
>JADFQH010000121.1:312-8379 GCA_022561895.1 Methanobacteriota archaeon
TCAGACGCCTTTGGCGTCTGACTGCCAATCGGATAGCTTGCTATCCGATGATGGTCCAGCTTTTGCTGCGCTCGCCTTCGGCTCGCTGGCAAAAGCTGGGTGGCGGAACCCTCTTTGTCACTCCCGCCCATCTGACAGGTATGGCAGAACTATCGGGGCGTTTTGGTGAGACCGACTGGCTCGATCTCGGGCCCGACGAAGAGGTTCTGTGGGCCGGTCACCCGAGCCTCGTTCCGTTCTTCGGCGAGTTCG
The DNA here is from genome assembly GCA_022561895.1 of Methanobacteriota archaeon. Taxonomy (GTDB): domain Archaea; phylum Halobacteriota; class Halobacteria; order Halobacteriales; family Halalkalicoccaceae; genus Halalkalicoccus. Next base: position 565 of record JADFQH010000121.1, read on the forward strand.
TTCTGGGCATTGCGTTCGTTCTGTTCGGAGCCGTCGGAGTCGTACTGCTCGAACCCTACGGACTCATCGGCGTTGCGGGCGTCGCCATCGGTCTCGTGCTGATCGCCCATACGCACCTCCGGCGTATCTCGACTGGCTACGTCATCACGAGCGCCGAAGTGTATCACAAAGAGGGGCTGGTCTCGCGCGACGTTACCCAGATCCGATACGAACGCATCCAGAACACCTCCTTTAGCCAATCGGTCGTCGAGCGAACGCTCTCGTACGGCGACGTGATCATCACGAGCGCGGGCACGGGCGAAGTCGAAATCACGCTCAGAAGCGTGCCCGACCCCGCAAAACTCAAACGACTGTTGAGCGAGCAGCTCGATGCGGTCTATGCGACCGACGGCCAACCTGCCAGCGTCACGAGAACCGACATCTGAACCGGCGACGACAACGCTGATACGCTCCCCGAAACAGTTCCCTACAATGGGTTCGCTCGCCGCGTTCAAACAGCCGGAGTATATCGGAGAGAATCGCTGTTGGCCCTGTACTGTCGGAAACAGTGCGATTCTCCTCGCGTGCTGTCTCGTTTTGGTACTCCTGTCCCCCCTTTTCTCGCTTATCGTCCTCCTCGCCGGTATGGGCACGATTGCACTCCGTGGCTATCTCGTCCCCTACACGCCCGAACTCACTGCTCGGATTCGAGAGCGGATCGACCGAACGCCCGATCCACCGACCGGGTCGCTCGCGACAGCCGATGGGGAAGAACTCGGCGAGCACATCGTAGAGGATCTGCTCGAATCGGGTGTGGTTCTCCCCGATGGTGAGCGCCTGCTACTCGATGAGGGGTTTCGCGAGGCGTGGCGTGCGGAAATGGAGCAGCTTCGGGCGCTCTCGAACGAAGCGCTCGTCGAGGAAGTCGAGAGCACCGTCCAAGCGATGACGGTCGAACTGCTCGTCGCCGACCGCCCGCTCATTGCCCTTACCGGGCCGGAGGGCGGGGAATTCTGGGTTTCGCGGCCGGTTGCGATCGCGGAGGTCGGAGCCGACCGGGCGCTTTCTTCGGCGACGACGATGGCTCCTCGTTACCGGCTCGCGGCCCCACGCGCGCTGCGGAGTTTTCTCGATCGCTGTCCCGCCTGTGAGACGGCGACCGAAGAAACCACCCTCGGTCAGTGCTGTGGCAATCTTCGAACGACCGGATCGGGTGTCGTTCTCGTCTGTCCCTCGTGTGATGAGTGGCTGTATCGGTTTCCCGCTGCGTGAACTCCATACCGATTTACAACATCCGTAGTAGCGCTATACAAAACAACTAAATAGGAAAGATCCCTCTTTCAGCAAGAAATGGGGCGAGGGAAAAACAAACCGCGCGCCGGGGTATCGAGGCGGTCGTTCGTCAAGGCGGCCGGGGCATCCGGTGTGACGGCTGGATCGCTCGGGCTGGCTGGCTGTCTCGGCAGCGCGGACGACGACGCAATCATCATCCACAGCGACTCCGACTTTCAGGACATTAGGGGCGATATCCAACAGGCGCTCTGGGACGCCGGTCTCGATGACGATATCTCCTATGAGGTCCGGGCGGCCGCGGACGACACCGACCAACGCCGACAGGACATCCAGTCGGCGCTTCAGGCCGGACGTTCTCCGCCGGACATCTTCATGATGGACTCGGGGTGGACAATCCCCTTCATCCTCAGAGAGCAGACGCTCAACCTGAGTGACCAGCTTTCCACTGATGTCAACGATCGGATCGAAAACGAGTACCTCGATGCGGCGGTCGAGACCGCAAGACACCCCGACACGGGGAATCTCCACGCCCTCCCGCTCTTTCCGGACTTCTCGGTAATGCTCTACCGGCAGGATCTCATCGAGGAGGCGGGCCACGATACGAGCAGTTGGGCGACCGAACCGATCTCCTGGCAGGAGTTCTCCGAGATCGTCGCCGACACCCAACAACAGAGCGGCGTCGATTTCGGCTTTACGACGCAGGCGGCCGCTTACGAGGGGCTTGCCTGCTGTACGTTCAACGAGACGATGTCGAGCTGGGGCGGGGCATACTTTGGAGGAATCGATAACCTTTTCGACGCCGGCGACCGGCCGGTCACCGTCGACGAGGAGCCCGTGCTGAACGCGATCCGGATGATGCGCGCGTTCATGTACGGCGAGGAAGACGAACACGCATTGGAAGGCTACGAGCAGATCGCGCCCACCTCGATCGTTCAGTGGATCGAGGACGAATCGTTAGGGCCGTTCCAGAACGGCAACGCGATTGCCCACCGAAACTGGCCCTTTGCGATCAGCGAGGGAGCCGACGCCTTCGGCGAGGATCTGGGCGTCATGCCGGTTCCGTACGGAGTTCCCGCAGAGGAGTCGGAGTACGAAGGGCTCGGCGGAACGGCTGCTGCGCTCGGGGGTTGGCATCTCGCGATCAATCCCCACACCGACCGGATCGACGAGTCGGCCCAGATCCTCGAGGCCTTTGCCACCGAGGAGGTCCAGCGCACGATGTTCGAGGCCAACGGCTGGCTGCCGCCACAGATCGATCTCTTGGGAACGCCGGCGTTCGAGGAGATCGAGCCGTTCGGCCGGTATACGGATACGCTCCGGATTCTCGGGGAGGGTGCGGTCCCCCGGCCCGTAACCGACATCTGGGCCGAGCAGGCCGCGGTGATCGCCATCGAGGTCCACAACGCCTACACCCAACAGAAAACACCCGAGGAGGCGATGGGAGATCTGAAAGCACGGCTCGAACGAAGCGAAGCAGACGTGGAGGAGACGGATGGCAACTGAACGAGACAGGGGTCGACTCGCGCCGGTCGTCGACTGGATGGAGAACTTGAGCGAGGCGGCCTACGCCTATCTCCTGCTTATCCCGTCGTTTGGACTGCTCGCACTCGTTGCGTTCTACCCGCTCATCTCGACGTTCTGGATGTCACTGCTCGAAGACCAGACACGCGGAGCCGAACCCCTCGGTGGCTTCGTCGGTCTCGAAAACTACATCAACATCCTCACCGGGGATGCCCGGCTGGCCCGCCAGTTCGTCGATATCGGCTTTACCGGCTCGTTTCCCTTCGTCGAACTTGGCGTTGGCTTCTTCCAACAGGCGCTGTTCGTCACGCTCGCCTTTGCGATCTTGAACGTCCTGTTTACGACGCTGATCGGCTTTGGCCAAGCGCTCGTTCTCGATAAGGACTTTCGGGGGCGGCGCTGGGTTCGAGTCGCGGTCATCATCCCGTGGGCGGTCCCCATCGTCATCCAAGGCATGATCTTCTACCTGATCTTCCAGCCGACCGTCGGGTTCGGTGCGGATCTGATGAGTTGGCTCGGGCTGTTCGGAAGCGATCCACTAGCGAGCAGTCAGGACTCGTTTTTCATCATCCTGATCGCCGACGTCTGGAAGACCTCCGCCTTTATGGCGCTGCTCATTCTGGCAGGGCTTCAGAGCGTTGACCGGAGTCTCTACGATGTCGCAAAAGTGTCGGGGGCCTCGACGTGGCAGCGATTCAAATTCATCACGTTCCCGCTCGTGCTTCCGGCGCTCTTGGTTGCAATGTTGTTCCGGACGATGGACGCAATGAGAGTGTACGGGCTGATCGAATCGACTGCCGGCTGTACGACCGTCCCCTCGCTGACGTGCATGGTCGTCGAGGCGATGTTCGGTGGGACGCGCATCTTCGGCACTGCGGCGGCGGTGGCGTTCATGACCGCGGCGATCATCGGAGTGTTCATCTCGGTTTATATCGTCAAATTCCGGGATCAGGAAGGAGGTGTCTACTAATGGCAGCTGAAACAGAAACCGAGACGATAGAGCGAGAGGCGACGGGAGAGCAAAAAGGGGAACAAGAACGGAATCGCGGCCCGCTCGAACGCTGGGTCGGCGATTCGATCTCGGACCCTGGGCGAGCCTACAAGCCGATGTTCTGGCTCGTAACGATCTTCTTCCTCTTTACAACACTGTTCCCCTTCTACTGGCTGCTCATGGTCGCGCTCACGCCGGAGGGACAGCTCCAGGATGTCTGGCTCACACCCAACGGCTTCAACCCCGGCGTGTTCATCGAGGTGTTCGAGATCCTGCCGTTTCACCGGTACATGTTCAACAGCTTCGTGATCGCGACAGTCGCGACCGTTATCGTCCTCCTGGTGGCGAGCCTCGCGGGCTACGTCTTCGGACGGCTCAGCTTCCCTGGGAAAGGTCCGCTCATGCTGCTCGTTCTCTTGGTCTCTTTCTTCCCCCCAGCGGCGTTTTTCATCCCGCTCAACGATCTGTTCAACACACAGATTTCGATTCTCGAACCCGTTCTTTCCGACGGAAGCATCTACAACACGCCCTACGCGCTCATCATCCCGCTATCGGCGATCTTCATGCCGCTTGCGATCTTCATCCTCACCACCTTCTACAGCCAGATCCCCGACGGACTCGAGGACGCCGCGCGCGTCGAGGGAACGACCCGACTGGGTGCGCTGTTTCGGGTGATTATTCCCCTGTCCGCGCCGGGCGTAGCGACTGCGGGCGTGCTCACCTTTATCGGCGTTTACAACGAGTTTTTCTTCTCGTTTCTGATGACTGACGGCCAGCCCCAGAGCTGGGCCCCGATCCTTGACGGGATCTTGGGCTACCAAGGCCAGTATCAGACACTGTACAACGCGATGGCCGCCGCATCGATCATCGGTGTCCTGCCGATGGCGATCCTGGTGGTCGTCGCCCAGGAAAAGATCGTCAGCGGACTGACGGCGGGCGGACTCAAGGAGTAAGATCATGGCAAACGTAACACTCGAAGGGATCACGAAACGGTACGAGGACGTAACGGCGGTCGACGACATGAACATGGAGATCGGCGACGGCGAGTTCGTCACCTTCGTCGGCCCCTCCGGCTGTGGGAAGTCGACGACGATGGAGACGATCGCGGGTCTGACGAAACCCACCGAGGGGACGGTCCATATCGGCGAGCGCGACGTGACGCGACTGCCGCCGAAAGACAGAAACATCGCGATGGTGTTCCAGAACATCGCGCTGTTTCCCCACATGGACGTCTATGACAACATCAGTTTTGGACTGCGCCTGCGCAAGTACGACAAAGACGAGGTCGACCGGCGGGTCGAGGAAGCGGCCGATATCGTTCAGCTCGAAGGGATGATGGAGCGCATGCCCGAGGAGATGTCGGGCGGCCAGCGCCAGCGTGTCGCCATCGCCCGCGCGCTCGTGCGCGAACCGGACGTGTTCTTGATGGACGAGCCGCTTGCGAACCTCGACGCGAAGCTCCGGGTTCATATGCGAACGGAGCTACAGCGGCTTCACCGACGGCTCGATACCACCATCGTCTACGTCACCCACGATCAGGCAGAGGCGATGACCATGAGTGACCGGATCGCGGTGATCAACGCGGGCCAGCTCATGCAGATCGCCCCGCCGCTCGAATGCTACAACGAGCCGGCAAACCTCTTCGTCGCGGGCTTTATCGGTTCGCCCTCGATGAACTTCGTCGAAGCCGACGTAAGGAGCGGCGAACTCGAAACCGAGAACTTTACTATTGAATTCGATCCCGCGACGACCGACGGGCTCGCGCCCGGCGATCGGGTGACGATCGGCGTCCGTCCCGAGGACGTCTATCTCGAACGCACTGCCGACGGTGTTGAACATCCCTCCGGACTGATCGACGCCCGAACCGATGTACTCGAACCGATGGGCAACGAGGTGTTCGTCTATCTCGTCACCGGCGACGACGCGGATACGAGTATGGACGTCGAAGGCGGAGCCGCCACGGACGACCAGCTGTTGATGAGCGTCGATCCGGACACGGAGATCGATATCGACGAGGACGTTTCGGTCGTGCTCGATCGCTCTCGCGTCCATCTGTTCGATCCCGATACGGGCACTGCACTGCGTCATGGACTCATCAGCGCCGCAAGTGCAACCGGTACGCCCGAACGCGGCGTTGGCGATACCGACTGAGGTGAATCTCGTCGATCGGGCGATCGATGACCATCCGGAGAGCCGCTTATTGAGAGCATAACAATACGTCACCGATTCGATGATATGAGTAGAACCGTGACTCCACAAACAGGTACAGCCCCTAACACGACCGCGAACGAAAGGGTAATCCCGTAACTTTCGCTAGTTCCTCCAATGAACAACCTACGAGATGTTTCGGTGGGGATTATCGGGCTGGGGAACATCGGGCGCTATCACGCCGATCGCCTCCGCACCACAGGTGCGGAGATCGTCGGTGGGATGGATGTCCTGCCCGAAGCCCGCGAGCGATTCGAGCGAGATTACGGTGTGGCGACCTACGCCGACTACGAGGAGCTGTACTCGGTCGCCGACGCGATCGTCGCCACCACGCCGAACAAGTTTCACGAGGAGTACGCGGTTTCGGCGCTCGAAGCCGGTCTCGATGTGCTGCTCGAAAAGCCGCTTGCTCACTCCGTCGAGAGTGCAGAGCGGATCGCCACGGCCGCAGAAGTCGCCGAAGGCTTCTGTATGGTTGGCTTTCATAACCGATATCTCCCGCCGATCGAGGTGCTCACGACCGAGCGCGACCGCGGTCGATTCGGAGAACTGACACATGTCGAGGCGAACTACGTCCGCCGTCGGGGAATACCCGGTCGGGGATCGTGGTTCACCTCGAAGGAGATCGCGGGTGGCGGTGCACTGATCGATATCGGGGTTCACGCGCTCGATCTCGCGCTCTACGTGCTGGATTTTCCCGAGATAACCGAGGTTTCGGGTGTCGCACGCTCCGAGTTCGGAACCCGCGAGGATTATACGTATCTCCAGATGTGGGGGGAGGATACGGGTCACGAGCGTTTCGATGTCGAGGACTCGGTAAGTGCGTTCATTCGCTGTGCGGACGGCCAGACCGTTTCGCTCGATGTCGCGTGGGCGGCGAACCGCCCGACGGACAATGACTTCATCGTCCGCGGGACCGATGCGGGCGCACACCTCGACCGAGCGAGCGGCGAGATGACGCTCTTCGAGACGAGTCCCGACGGCTCGGCACACTTCAGCGATACCGAGGTCCGCACGCGCGAGCGCGACGCCCACGCCGCAGAGCAGGCCACCTTCCTACAAGCAGTTGCGACGGGCGAGCCACCGAACCGAAACACCGTCGAACAGGGGCTACTCGTCCAGCGCGTGATCGATGCGATCTACCGTTCGAGCGAGGAGGGCCGCTCGATCCGGTTCGACGAACCGCTGCTCACCGCCGACTGACCACCGGGATTTATTCTCATTCGAGTTTTCTCTCGACTATGGATATCGGCGTACTTACCGTTCCGCTGGGCGGCCAGTCACGAGAGGAAGCGTTTTCGTACCTCACTGAGATCGGGGTCGGCGCGGTCGAACTCGGCTGTGGGGGCTATCCGGGCGAGGACCACCTTCCTCGCGAGGAGTTCCTCGGAAACGCCGACGTACAGGCCGAGCTGCGCGATCTCATCGACGAACACCCGCGCCCATAACGTATTACGATTAGGTGCGGCCATTGAGATTGACCCGCGCGCTTATCCCCAGCGCGTCCAGCATCGGCCTGAATTTCAACGCGATTTCATCCCACTCTTTCTGGGGCAGCGAGTCGGCGACGATACCGCCCCCGGCATACATCCACACCCGCTTGTCCCGGCAAACTGCCGAGCGGATCGCTACCCCAAATTCGCCGTCGAGGTGGCGGTCGATCCAGCCAATCGGGGCAGCATACCAGCCGCGCGGCACCGGCTCGGCCGCTCGAATGAAGTCCATCGCCAAGTGGCGCGGTGAGCCACCCATTGCCGGGGTGGGGTGCAACGTCTCGATAATCGGCAACACCCCATAACGCGCGCGTAACCGGCCTCGAATGG
>JADFQH010000122.1:0-1053 GCA_022561895.1 Methanobacteriota archaeon
CCAGTCGGGAAGTCTCGGTCTGACTGTGTTCCTCGGTGGTCGCGGACCAATCACAGGCGGTGCAGTGGAGCATGACCGTGCGTACGTTCGGGAGCGAACCTCCTGAGTAGATGGGTGTGGATACCAAGGACATTAAAACGGCAGAGGGACCGTATTTTGTTGGATAAAGGTCATGATAACGAGGCAGCGTGTTCTATTGAACACGTCGTAGTGATCGACAGTATACCACCCTGACCGACAGTGTATTTTTCCTGCGGAGTGCTGAACCGACATGGTTCGAATCCTTTCGGAGCGGGAGGTCGCCTCGCTTCTCGATCTCGGCGATCTCCTTTCGGTGATCGAGGAAGCGTTCCGCAAACAGGGTCGGGGCGAGGTCGAACGGCCCGACCGACCGCACTTTCCCGTCGGCAGTGGTTTGGAATCGGACGATTCCCTTGGGACTGGGCTCACCATGCCCGCCTACATCTACGGCGCGGAGTGCTACGCGACGAAGCTCGCGAGCGTCCACCCCGGAAACAGTAGTAGCGAACTGGCGACGGTGAACGCCCAGATCGCGGTCACCGACGCCCGGACGGGGACTCCAAAAGCGTACATGGACGGCACCCGCGTGACGGGCGCTCGGACGGGCTGTATCGCCGGTCTGGCGGCCCGTGATCTGGCCGACGATCCGGTCACGTTGGGCGTAATCGGTGCTGGCACGCAGGCACGTTGGGGAGCCCGCGCGATCGCGGCCGGAAGTGCTGTCGACTCCGTGAGGGTATACTCGCCGAGCAGCTCGAAAGACCGGTGTGCGGCGGATCTCGTCGATCGGGAAATTCCTGCCGAGGCGGCCGAATCACCCGAGGACGCCGTCTCCGGGGCGAACGTAGTGCTGACGGCGACAACGAGCGAGGAACCGGTCTTTCCGGGGAGCGCGCTCGAACCCGATGCGCTGGTGGTCGCGGTCGGGGCCTACAGCGAGGAGATGCGCGAACTCGATGCAGAGACGGTTCGCCGGGCGGAGGCCGTCCTTGCGGACGTGCCGGAGGAAGCGATCCAGACGGGTGATCTCCA
>JADFQH010000122.1:1063-8360 GCA_022561895.1 Methanobacteriota archaeon
CTTAGGTTTTAAAGCAACGAGTAGGCCTTGTGGGTAAATATGCCGTTCTTTGTCCACATGAGGCGCACCTGGTAGCCATATTCTTCGGTTTTCGAGGGCGAGTTTTCCCGACCCGAGGGAATCGTCGTCCTCTGTAGCGTTGGCTCGGCGGTGCTCGATGCTGCGACTGCTAGCTATCTGATCGAACAAGCCGAGACGGAAGATCGCGGAACGAGCGTTTCACTCGACTAACATCAGTCGAGTTCGCGCGGGAGGATCGAACGGAGTTCGGCGATCTCACTGACTGAAACCGAGATTCGCCCGTCGTCCGTCTCGATCGTCAGCGTGCGCTCCGAAATCGATTCGCCGATCTCAGTGACCGGCGCGATTCCGTCGAAGCGCTCGCGAACGGTTTCGGGGTCAGTCGTCTCGATCACCGCACGACCCGCCTGCTCGTTGAACAGCCGAGCGATCGCCGGTCCGCCCGTGAGATCAACCCGTGCGCCCGCCTTGCCGATCATTTCGGCGAGCGCGACCGCGAGCCCGCCGTGGCTTACGTCGTGGACCGCGAGCGTTTCGTCGCTGTTTGCGACCGCCGCGAGCGTCGTGACGAACTCGGCCGCGTTTTCGGCAACCGTGGGAAATCGATCGGAGCCGCCAAGGAGCGCAAGCAGCTCCGATCCGCCGAGTTCGGACTCCTCGCCCGCGAGGACGGGGTCGTCCACGACCACGAGAGCCCCCTCGCCGACGAGGCGCGTCGGCGGGGCGTCGTACCCCTCGCACGTGCCGACCATCGCGAGCGTCGGCGTCGGGGGAATCGGACCCGCAGCAGAATCGTTGTACAGCGAGACGTTCCCGCCGACGACCGGAATCGAGAGATCCGAACACATGTCGGCGAGCCCGGAGACGATGCCTCGAAAACCGCCGTAAACCTCGGGTTTCTCGGGGTTGCCGCCGTTGAGGCAGTCAACCGCCGCAAGCGGGATCGCACCCTTCGCCGCGAGATTGGTCGCGTTCTCGACGGCGGTCGCCCGCGCCCCCTCGTAGGGATCGGCCGCCGTCCAGTTGGGGTCCGCGCCAGCCGAGATCGCGAGGCCAGTGTCACACTCGCGGCTTTCGCCGATCGCATGTTCCGCAGAACGTTGTTCCGCGTTCTCCCGGATCGCGAGAATGGCAGCATCGTCGCCCGGTCCCGTCGCGGTGCGAGTGCCGACCTCGTGGTCGTACTGGCGATAGACCCACTCCTTGCTCGCGGTGTTCGGACTTTTCACTACCTCCTCGAACGCCGCTTCGAGTCCGACGTCGGGCAGGTCCCGTTCGGGTTCGGCGGGGTCAGCGTGGTCGAGATCGTTCATCGGCGCGCCCTCGGCGAGGAGGTCCGGGGAAACGTCAACCACGGTCTCACTGTTAAACGTGCAGGTGTACGTTCCGTGGCTCACATCGCCGATGACCGAACAGCCGAGCTCGAAACGCTCGGCGATCGTCCGAACGCGCTCGACGTTCTCGGGGCGGACCTCGTAGCACATGCGCTCTTGGGACTCGGCGAGCAGGATCTCCATCGCGTTCATGTTCGGCTCGCGCTGGTGAACGCGCTCCAGATCGATTCGCGCGCCGAATCCCCCTTTCGCGACCAGTTCCGAGGAGGCTCCGCCGAGTCCGGCTGCACCGAGATCGCGGGCTGATTCGATCAGTCCCTCGTCGATCAGCGCCTCGTTGGCTTCGATCAGCAGCTTTTCAGTATACGGGTCGCCGACCTGCACCGCCGGGCGGTCCTCGGTTTCCGCATCCTCCGCTAAATCCTCGCTCGCGAAGCTCGCGCCGCCGAGGCCATCCCGTCCGGTCGCGTTCCCGACGAGGACGAGCGCGTTTCCGGCTTCTTGGGCCTCGGCAGTGACGAGCCGCTCCGCGTCGAGCAACCCCACACAGGCGACGTTCACCAGCGGATTTCCCTCGTAGTCGGGATGGAAGGCGAGGCTTCCACCTACTGTGGGCACGCCGATCGCGTTGCCGTAGTCCGCGATCCCCTCGACAACTCCCTCAAGAAGATATCTCGAATGCTCGCGGTCGAACCCGCCGAAGTACAGCGAATCCGTGAGTGCAATAGGGTATGCGCCCATCGAGAGGGTATCTCTTACGATGCCGCCGACTCCTGTAGCCGCGCCATCGTAGGGGTCGACGTAGGAGGGATGATTGTGGCTCTCGATTCCGAGGGTGATGTAGGTCTCGCTTGGCTCTCCCGTCTCGGGGTCGGGGAGCGAAACGACCGCGGCGTCGTCACCCGGTCCGATGACTACTTGCTCTCCTTCGCTCTCGAACGCAGAGAGGAGCGGGCGTGAGGAGCGATAGGCACAGTGCTCACTCCAGAGGTTCTCGAACAGCGCGGCCTCCGCGCGCGTGGGTTCCCGGCCGAGTTCCGTGGTGATAATCTCGTAGTCCGAATCCGAGAGACTCATTCATTCTCCTGTTCAAACGAGGGCGATAAATCGCTTTCCATATACACGATCGTGCTACTGTTCGCCGGTGGAAAACGAACACAGGGGAGACATGGGAAGCATCTTCACTTCCACTCTGCACCCCAAGGATTCAAGACATATTCCTCGAAACGACAGGACACATCATGCGATACGTAAACAGGGGTGATCCGGGACAGTGCGCGTAATGGCACACCTTTCGGCGCGGGCGGACGTAACGTACCAGAACGATTACCATCACAAGCTTCGCGGCCGGCTGTGGGGTGCGCTTTCCGGTACCGAGTACGACGCGCGCCACGATTCGAACGAACTGCCGGGATTTGCCTATTCGAACCCGTTTCCGCCGCGAGACATGCGTGCGGGCGACGAGCGAAAACTGATCGTAGCCGCCGCCGAGGAACCGCTGCTCACGCACGTCGCGCGCGACTTGCAGTCCGACCGCGAGTTGAACATCGGTGAGATGCCGTTTTACGTCGAGGAGGTGAGCGCCTTCGCGCCCGACGTGGGCGAGCCCGGCACGCGCGGCACGCTCGAAACCGGTACTGGCCTACTGGTCCGGATCCCGCCGTGGCGATGTGCGGAGTACGGGATCGACCATCCCGGCGGCGATACAGCAGTGTTCTGGCGACCGGAGCACACCACTGAGCCGCTGTTGAATCAGCTAGAGGCGAATCTGGACAAGAAGCATACGCTGTTCTGTCCGGAGTATCTTCCTGGACCGAGCGGCGTGGATGGAGAACTGTTCGATTCGTACGAACTGATCAAGACGTTTGCCGTACCTGTGCAGGTCACCGAACGCGAGACGATGACCTACGTGCTGAGCAAGTGGAAGTTCGGGTATACGGTTCGAGACGACGACCATCGGCGGCATCTGAACTTGGCGTTGGATTGTGGACTGGGTGAGCGAAATTCGTTAGGGTTAGGGTTTGTGAACATACAAAATCATGGCGAGTAAGGAACCTGCCGCGACGGCTGTGAGCCGAATGCAGAATCGCCTTCCAGCGTCCCTGTATGAAATCACATGGCAGTACTCGCTGTTCGACTGGCTCGACGCCACCGAGTCCGAGGCCATCGACTGGGACTTAGCCCCCGAACACTTGGCGTATCTCACGCCGCGAGCTAAGAGCGAGTTGTTCGGTGCGGATGACAGCCTTGTTGTCGTATACGCCGACCTTTCGGACCCCGAGAATCCGACACTCCGGTCCGAGACGGAGGGCGGGCCCGTCGAGATCACGACGTACACAGCATCCGACCGATTCCGAGTGGGTCATTCTTATCCGATAAACAAATCCAACCTAAACGATCACTCCATCACTACTCATAAAAGTGCGAAAGCCAGCGTCATCGCGGGCCGCGAAACGACGAAAGCTGGTAACATGAAGAAAGGAAACGTTCAAGATCGATTTATCAAATGGCCACAGAGCGATGCCGCTGATGCGATTCGTGAGAAAGCGAGTGACGCCGACACGGCAGTACTTGATGATCTTGCGGCGCTCGGGAACAATGAGGAGGTGATGAACGACCTCGCAGACGCCTTCCTCGCGGAAGTCAGCGGCGAGGACGAGTCACTAGACGCGCTCATCACCGTTCGCGTTCGTCTTCCGGGCACGAACGAGTACAAACTCCCCGGCGAGGTCAGCGTGTTGAACGACGTAATGCAGGCGAGCAAAGTCGCGCGACTAGAGAACATCTCCGTCGAGAACGCAAGCGACGAGGGAACGGGCTACGTCACGGGTACGGACGAGACGGTTACTGGAGGGTCGCCCGGACTGTTCGGGATGTACGGAAAGTTGCAACGCGAACACTTCGCCGATATCGATCCCCAAGGTGGGTCGGCATGGCGAATACGTCCCTTGGAGTTCGATGTTGCTGCTGCAGTTGCCGCTGCCAACTCGATCTTTGATGACTTCTACCGTGGACTCGGCCGAGATCGCCGGCTGTACGTCTTGCCGTATATCGCCACACGGCGCGACGACCTCGATTCGGAGACTCTCGCGTGGTTTCACGAGCACGTTTACAAGCGGCTTCAGACCGCCGAGAGCGGAAGCGATGGGGACTTCGACGCCACGCTCGAAGAACTATTCATCGAGGCGTCCCGCGTGGGCGACGAGTCCGACCTCAATGTGGGCGAGGAAGTCGAGGGCGTATTTGCCGCTCGGAATCCAGCCGACTGGGATGCCGTGCGGTTCGCCGTGGTGTATCAGGTCACCGGCAATCCGGACCGTGTGTACTTCGATACACTCGACGGTCTCGCGCCGGCAATTGCCCTCGAGAACGGACACAATCAAGAGACGAAGGCGGGCGTGTTCGCTACGAACGGCGTTTTCCACGACGATCCGGTTCCCGAGTCAAGTCCGCTGCTCGGTACTGGTCTCTCGTTGACCAGGTACATCCTGTATGGCGGATACTTCCGCCGGACGACCGAACCGACCCGAAACAGCCGCGAGGCGAGCGAGACCCCCGGTGCGGGTGCTGCCGACGACAGTCGGATGCAGCGCGTTCGGAACCTCTTGACGGGCACACGCATCGATGCCAGCGCCTTGCTCGTCGAGTACATCCACCAACTGGTCCAGGACCAACGCGAGGAGTTCGGGAACGACAGCGAGTACATCGCGTTTCCAAAGCGGAGCGTCGTCGAACAGTACGTACAGTTACGAGCGTTGACTGCTGTCAGCGCCCTCGATACAACCGATACGGTTCCATTCACGACCACAACAATGCCAGAGAAATACGACAGTCGAAGCACTCGTCTCGACGAATTCATCGACACTCACGATGCGCTCACCGGGGATCCTGAGCAGGCGGTGTTCGCGCTCGGTGGTCTCGTCGGGCGCATCTCGGCGTACCAATCACACCCCACAGTCGACGTGTCATCGACGCTCGTCCGTCGGTATCCGATCGACTACCTGACCAAACAGACGATCAAGGAGGTGACAAAGGAGGTGCTCCAGATGGACAACGCCTACGCGGAAGCCGACGACAAGCGCTCGTACTGGACGAACAGCCGCTACACCGAGCGCCTCGCCGACACGATGCTCGCGGCCGATCCGAATTCGTGGCGCTTCACGGAAGCCGAACTCCAGTGGCTGTACAGCCTCGGAATCACCTACGGCCTCAGTGACTCGGGAATACAGGAAAACGACGAAACAACGACCGAAACCGAACCCGCGATCTAACGATGTCCATCGACACTACCACAGCCAACGACGACGGCAACGATCCTGTAGAGAACCGCTCGGAAATCGTCTTCGCGTACGATGCCGAGGACACCAATCCCAACGGGAACCCGCTATCGGCGAACGACAAACCGCGAATCGACGAGACGACCGGCGCAGCAGTCGTCACCGACGTCCGACTCAAGCGATACGTTCGTGACCAACTCGACGATGACCACGACGGGGTCAATATATACATCAGGAACCCGACAAAAAGTGACTCCGATGTCGTACTGGACCGGGACGACCTGTTCAAGCAAGTGACCAGCCTCGATGACGACGAACTCGGCGACATGACCGGTAGCGAGGCAGCCGACGCGTTCCTCACCAACGCGACCGACGTGCGGTACTTCGGTGCGACGTGCTCGTTCAGTAGTGACTTTCAGGACGAGTTGGGTGAGGAGTTCCCCGGTCAGTTCATCGGCCCGGTGCAGTTCTCGCACGCGCGGAGCCTCAACACGGTCGTCCAGAAAGGCGAGTCAAAGCAACTCTCGACGGTCGTCTCTAGTGGCGGTGACGCCGAGCAGGGAACGTTCGCGACCGACAACCGCTTGCAGTACGCGTTCGTCCCGTTTCACGGCGTCGTCAACGAGGTCGGTGCTAAGGACACGCTTCTCAGTCGGACCGACGTCGAGCAACTCGATACCCTCCTCTGGCGTGCGGTCAAAAACCAGACGCTGACGCGCTCGAAGATGGGTCACCAACCCCGCCTGTACCTCCGGGTCGAGTACGAGACGGACGCCTTCCATATCGGGACGCTCGACGACGGACTCGAACTCACGCAGGAGTTGGCCGACACCGAACTTCGAAACGTCACCGACGTGGTCCTCGGTGTCGACGATCTGCTTGACGATCTCGAAACACACCGCGACCGGATCGCGGAGGTAACCGTGATCGCCGACCGGTACCTCACGGTTGAAGCCAACGGTGAAACCGGCGGCCCGGATCACCTCGTCGCGGCACTGGAAGGCGCAGTCGGTGCCGACAGGGTCAAGGAGATCGACGATCCCTACACCTGATGGTCACCACGAGCCTGAACGTCGCTGGTCGGGAGTGCCTCTCATTCACTGTCGAGGGGCCGTGGGCGCATTTCCGACGGATAGACGCCACGACCGAGAAACTGACCTACCGAGTGATACCACGAACGACGGTCGCTGGACTCCTCGCAGCGGTGCTCGGCGAGCCGCGGGATTCGTACTACGATACGTTCGCTCGCGACGCCTCGGCGATTGCCATCTCGCCACAGTGTACGCTGGAAACTCAGTCCATCCCGATGCTCACGCTACCGACGACCAAAGACGACATTAAGACTGCAGACGGTGTCTCGGGGAAGACGGTCGTTGACCCGGAAGTAATTGCGGCCGGACGAAAACGTCGTACCTTCGAGTACGTCGTCGACGCAGCCTACCGAATCGACCTCGTTCTCGACGATTTGGAAACGTTCGATCGGCTTTGTGGATTCCTCAAAGACGGGCGAGCGACTTACACACCAGCGCTCGGCAAGTCGGAGTGCTTGGCCGAGATCACCGACGTGGTGCGGGACACGGTTGAGGCTGGCGGTGACGCTGATGCTATCTCCTCGACGGTGCCAGAGTCATACGTCGCCCCAACGCCCGGAGCCGCGTTTCGGAT
>JADFQH010000123.1 GCA_022561895.1 Methanobacteriota archaeon
CCACGCGGGATCGAGCAGAACGACTTCGTCCCCGTCCTGAACGAGGGTTTGAAACGTTTCATACAGCGCCTGTTTCGCCCCCGGCGTGACGATGACGTTTTCGGCTTCGTAATCGAGACCGTCCCCCTGAAGCTTCGTTGCGATCGCCTCTCGAAGCTCCGTGATCCCGACAGAGGAGGTGTAGCCGGTATCGCCCGACTCCATCGACTTTCTCCCGGCTTCGATGACGTTTTTTGGCGTGGGGAAATCGGGTTCACCCACCGAGAGATCGACGACGTCCGCCCCCTCGGCTTCGAGCTCGTTCGCCAGTTGGCTAATCGCAAGCGTTGCACTCGGTTCGACTCGGCTGACTCTGTCTGTAAACTCCATTATAGTTCCTCCACCAGATCTATCGCGGCGTTGACCGCCTCCGCACCCTTCTCGACACGCTCGCGGGCTTCCGCCCCCGACATGCCCGGCCCGCTCACCCCAAATGTCACCGGAAGATCGCGATCCAGACTCACTTTTGTGAGACCGTCGGCCGCGGACTGGGCGATTACCCGGTCGTGTGCGGTGTCGCCGGAGACGATCGCGCCAATGACCGCCACCGCGTCGATTTCTTCCTGCCTAGCGAGTCGATCGGCCGCAAGGGGACTGTCGTACGCACCCGGCATGCGAAGGGTTTCCGCGATCTCCACATCGCGCTCGGCTGCCGCCTCGCGGGCTGCCTGCTCCATCTCCTCGGTGACCGACCGATTGAACTGCGCGACGACGAGCCCGAGCGTGACCATACGGAACAGAGCAACAGCGCCGTAAAAGAGCTTATCCTTCGTCTGCGGACTCGTCCGGGTTGGGAACCTTCGGACGGGGGCGGCGACCGAACTCCGAATGGCGCGCGCGCTCTGCGTTCCTGATCTCCTCGTCCCACTCGGTGAACATGCCGTACTCGACCATCGTCGTCATGCCCGCGATCGCCGCCCGGAGGTTGATCCCGATGAGTGGAATATCGGCGACTGTCACGACGACATCCGCCTGTACGATCGCGCCCTCCGTGAGCAGCACGTCGAGCAGATCGACGACCGCATGCCCCTCCGGCCGCGTCGGCTCCATCACTCATCACCCCCGATGGTCGGGGCGTGTGAGTACGGCGGCCACGGTCCCGTGTATCTGACGTCGAACCCTTCGTTGTCGAGAAACTCCTCTAAGATATCCCCGATGGGTCCCTCGCTACTCTCGGGGGCGAGCACCGAAAGCTGGACGACCGTCTCGAACTCGTCGTCGGTCTCGGTCGCGCCATCAGCGCCCAACAGCGTGGTGTTGTTCCCGACCGTTTCGATGGCTTCCGCGTGAGCAGCCACCCGGTCATACAGGCTTTCGGCGAGATCGCTGCGCCGATCCTGTAGCCGGTCGGCCAGTCGCTGTTCGTACTGTTTTTCGAGGAGATAACCGGTTCCCTCGCTCGATTCGTCGATGCGCGTCGCGAGATCGGCAAGCTCCTCGTCGTCCTCCGCGATCTCCGCCCGAACCGCGGACTCGTCCCAGCGAAGTTCTACACGGTATTCCCAGCAGCCCGACAGCTCATCGAGTGCGCCCGTCAACTCCGCGGTGTGCTCGGAGATCCACCCGCGCACCTGCTCGTCATCACCCTTGATAACGGTATCAAACCGGAACGGAACGGGCGTATCGAAGTTCTCGCCGGCGGCATCGACCACGCGCTGATGGGAGAGCAGCCACCGCCTGACCTTCGTGAGGTCGTCCGAGTCGAACATCGCTTCGACCGGTTGAATGACCGCGCCGATCCCCTCGTGTTCGATAATCCGCACCTCTCCCTCTTCGATCCCCTCGATATCGAGCGTGGGATCGTCCGCGGTCCGAACTGCACAGTAGAGATAGCGCCCCTCGTCGAAGTCGAGCGATGCTGATTGGTTCTGGCTCATTGTTCGAGCTCCTCGTGATGGTCGTCATAGATCCCCTCGATCCCCTCGCTGAGCAGGTCGTTGAGTTCGGTTCGTAGCTCGCCCACGTCGTTTTCGATCCCCTCTCGTTCCTTGATCGCCTCGATCTCGTCTTCGATCGCTTGGAGCTGTGTTCCAAGGCGTTCGATCTCTTCGGGACTCAATGCGCCCGACTCCATCCGGCGAATGGCCTCCTTTTCCATCGCTTCGAGAAGCAGCTCGACGACGGTGATCACGAGCGCCAGCAGTCCGGAAGCCGCGTCCTTCTCGCTTTCCTCGTCGGCCTCCCCACCGAGATCGATCTGTCTCATGATTCGTCCTCTCGCTCGTCCTCGCTCACCTCCTCGTCGTTCTGTTCACCGTCCTCGTCCGCCGCCTCGTCCTCGTTGCTCCCCTCGTCTACCTCCTCATCGCTGCTTTCGCTTTCGCTCTCGCTCCCGCTGCTGGTGATGGTCGGAACCTCGGGATCGGGACGATCGCCGGGCGGGGATCGACTCGCGCTTCCCTCGTCTTTCGCGGCGTTCGAGCCACCTTCGCTCGCGCTGATCCCGAGATCAACTGTTTCAGTCTCGCCCTCTTCGTTTTCTATTTCGAGCGGCTCGCGCCCTGAGGCCTGTTCGACCCGGCGCATATCCGTCCCGCTCGGAAAGGCAAGCCCGTACTGGGCCGCGGTCTCGAAGGAGGCGATCGCCGCCCGGATCTCGATCCCCAGGAGTTCGGTTTCGCCGACCGTCACCGCGATATCGGCGTTGATGACGATCCCCTTATCGAGGACGAGTTCGAGAACGTCGGCCAGATCGCTCTTTTTCCGTGTTGGTTTTGCGCTACTCATGATTTCACTCCGTGTTTGCGTTTTCGAACCGCCGACCGTATATTCGTCGGGGGTTGTCGGCTCGTGAGTACTTGACCTGCGAAGGCACTGTCGAGACCCGCGTCGAGGCCGAATCCGGAACCGGTCCCTTCGGCATCGTCCGCACCGCCGTCGGGTTCAACGACTCCTTCCCACCCAGCTTCTGCTGGTTGAACTCCCAGAGCAAGCGGAGTTTGTCGTGGGTCTCTAAGAGCATCTTCCGGAACTTCGCAACGGCCGTCGTGATCATCTCCTGAATCTTCGCTTGGAGATCGTCGGCGTCGAACTGTACGTGTGCGCCACCGCCCATCATGCCGTCCATACCGAGCAGGCCATCGTCGTCGTCCCCCTCCTCCCCCTCGCCATCGGTAACGTCCTCGACCTCGTCTTCGAGTTCCTGCTCCTGTTGACGTAGCTCGGAAAGATCGACGGCCTCCCACAGCTCCCTGAGTTCGAGTCCGTCCTTCAGCGCCGTGAGATCGATCGCCTCGCGGGCATCGCCGTCGGCGATCGCCTCCGGAACCTTCTCCATCTCGATCGCATCCGGGAGCTCCTCGATATCGATCGTATCGGGCAGCTCCTCGAAGTCGATCGTTTCGAGAACGTCCTCCGCTTCGTCGATGATGTCCCAGATCTCCTCTGCGGTCTCGATCACCTCCTCGTCGTCGCTGTTCTCGACGATTGCTATCTTGAGCTGCTCGATCCCGTCCGCGATCTCGGGAATCAGCTCCTCTAGCTGGCCCATGATCGACGCGACCTGTGCTTCGGTCTCGGTTTCGCTCATTGGCTCTCCCCGGTGGCGGTTTCGTCCGTCTGCAAACGGACCTCCAGAACCCCGTTATTGAAGCTCGAGTCCGCAACGACGATATCGGCATCACCTAGTGGGATCCGCTCGGTCGAGCCACCCTCGATCCCGATGACCAGCTCCCCGCGCTCGCGGTCGATTCCGGCGGTGATCTCCTCCGCGGCCGCCTGCGGGAGATCCGCGAGTACGAGCACGGCGTTTTCTTCCTCGCGGACGTCGACGAGATACTCCTCGTCGGGCGATTTGGTCGGTGTGACCGTCGAGGAATCCGTGGACTCCTCGCCTCCGAGGCGGTCCCAGAGGCTGTCGGGATCGGGTCCCGTACTCACACTAAAGCCGTAGTCGGTTCGAGTAGTCCCTCCCGAGATCGTCCCGCTTCCTGTTCTGTTGCCCTCGCCGCTGCGCTCTGTGTCCTGTAGCGTCTCGACGACGTGTCTGAGAACGTCGAGCAGCGACGAGGCCTCCCTGTGGTTGTCGTCGGTTGTCATTGTCGTATCTGAATGTTTTTGTTGTCGAGCTGGTCGTGTGCCAGTTCTGCCGTTTCGAGTTCGGATTCGAGCTCCGCCTTGCGCTCCGTGTACTCCGCCTCGCTCCGTTCGCCGAGTTCGAACAGGAGCTGGTTTTCCTTCAGTTCGTTCTGGATCCCCTCGATGTCGTACATCTCCGTGACCGCGAGCGTGTGGATCGCATCGAGGATCGAGACGAACGGCTGGAACAGGATATCATCGACGATGAACATGGGTTATTTCTGGGCGGTTATCTCGATGTCGACGAAGTTGTACGGTGCCCACGGTCCGGTGTACTGTACGAGCAGCTCCTCGTGGGCCGCTTCGAACTCGCCGACGGCTTCGTCAAACGCGTCTCGGTTCTCGCGCTCGACGAGATACGATCGGTTGATCACGAGCCGATCGCTGAACAGTTCGTTCTCCACTACGTTAACACTTATCCGGTCGAATCGCTCTTCGACCTCCGCGGTAAGCTCCTCGGGATCGACCGTCGCGCCCTCCTCGGTGAGGACTTTCAGCCCGAGTTCGACCATTCCGTCGATCTCCCTGAGCGTCCTCGTAAACACCGGTCGGGCGTTTCTGAGGACGTTTTTGAGGGTGCGCTCGTTTTTAAATCCCATCCCGAAGCTCATCGGCACGATCGTTCTTCCTCCATTGGATTCGAGGATCGTCTGGAGCACCTCGTCGTGGCGTTCGATGTTCTCGTCACTTCGCTCCGGTTCGACGGTGTCGATGTCCGAGACGACCGCCGAGAGTGACTGGTAATCGACCGTGTAGGCGCGATTGGCCCCGCCTACTCCCTCGATATCGAGATCGAGATTCTCGTTTTCGATCACGCCGTAGACGTAGAGTGCGTCGTCGGTCATAGTGGTTCGGTGGCGAAACTACTCGCTCGCAGTCGCATATGTGTCACGGTCGGTCAATAGACCGGTGCTTGCATGTGAAGGGGAAATCATAAGGCCATCGGCGTCACGTTTGTAGAAGAGGGGAAGACAATGAGTCAAGCAAGACCAAGCACGTCAAGTCTGGCAGAGGTACTCGATCGCATCCTCGACAAAGGGGCCGTTATCGATATCTGGGTTCGTGTCTCGCTCGTCGGGATCGAGATCCTCACCATCGAGGCCCGTGTCGTGATCGCGTCGGTCGATACGTTCCTCCACTACGCGAGGGAGATATCGAAGATCGAGCAAGCCGAGGAGGAAGGGGACCTGGATGATCTCGAAGATATCGAGATCGAGGCGTCCGCCGAGTCCTCTTAATCAAACGTGTCCGCTGTAGAGGCTACCGGCGAGCAATGTGAGGCGCTCACGTCCGCGGGCGAGCGATGTACTCGCCCGGCTGGAAATGACGGGTTCTGCTATCAGCACGGACCCGACAACGAGACAGTCGACAACCAAGAGTCAGAGAATCCAAATATGGCAGAACAAGAATCCGTCTCGGAGACCGAGATCGGAGCGGTGCGCGATAAGATCAATCAGGTCGCAGCGGACCTCATCGGTCGCCCGCTCGTGAGTGTCGTTTCGGTCGATCGTGACCGGAAGAAGGGCGATGATGACGAAGAGGAGGGCTGGGTTGCGGCCGTCGAGATCCTCGAACGAAAGAGCATCCCCGACACACAGGACATCCTTGGTCGCTACGAGATCTCGCTCGATGCGGATCACGAGATCACCGGCTATCGGCGAACCCACCGATACCGGCGCGACGATATGGATCAGGACATCTGATCTGTCGTCGCACCAATCAGTATTATATACACATGAACCCCAATCAGAGCCATGAGTGAGCAAGAAGTAACCCTACCGTGGATCGACGAACCGATGGCGCTTTCGGAGGCGATCGAGACGGTCGCACAGGTCTCCGAGGACGACGACGAACATATCGAAGACTTGGAGGCGCGTATCGAACAGCTCGAACACCAAATAGCCGTTTTGGAGGACGGTACGTCGGTCGAATGTCCCGACTGTGGAAGCGCCGACGACGTGTACAAATCCGGCGTCGGCGCGGCGAAACTCGCAAACGACGGTAGCCTTTCTGACAGGAGTGCGGATGCGGTCAACGAGGAGTCACACCTCTGTTTCGAGTGTCACAAAGCGTTTACACCCACGTTCGAGTAGCCCAAACGGCAAAGACCTAGAGGAAACCGCCATGAACCTACTTATGTCTCTACGTTGTCGGTCCAGTACCGATGGGTGATGAATCTTCAACTACTGACGTGAATAGGGCTAGACGCCTAACTGGTCCTGTTGTCTTCTCCGTGGCAATCGGTAACGACGAGGGCGAGACGGAAGATGGGGGTGCGGGAGAAGAGAACGGAGAGGAAGCGGAAGAAGGCGACGAATCGGCGGACGAGGACGACGAAAACGACGAAAACGAGGACGAAGAGGGAGAAGAGGGGGACGCGGAGTCGGAAGAAGACGACGATGACGAGGACGGGGACGAGGAAAGCGAGGTGGGGGACGATGACGAGAGCGAAGACGACGACGGCGACGAGGACCAAGAGGAAGCTGCGGAAGACGGTGATGAGGAGGACGAAGTAGAGACGCACGAGCTTTCGGTAACAGTAGAAAACAGCGAGGGCGAACCCGTCGCGGACGCGCCCATCACCGTCGAGAGCAAGGACATGGGGATCATCGAAGGGTTCCTCGACGATCCCGACCAGGAAGAGGCCGACGAGGACGGCACGGTCACATTCGAGCTGGGTGACGCAGAGTACAGCGTCGAAACGGTCGTCGACGACGAGGAGGCCGAAGAACGCGTCGAGATCGACGGCGACGACGAGCAGGTCACACTCAGTCTCGATACTGATGCCGAAGACGCGGCGGAAGCAGAAGACGAAGACGAGACCGAGGAAGACGACGACAGTGACGAAGAGCAAGAGGGGGAGGAAGACGAGGGTGAAGAGGGCGAAGAAGGTGAACAGGAAGAAGAAGTCGATGACGACGAGGAGAGCGAGCGAAACGAGCTGATCGTCGTCGTCGAGAACGAAAACGGCGAGTACATACAGGGTGCGACCGTCTCGCTCGAAAACAAGGACGACGACTCCTTGGGTGGGGGCGAACAGCAGGATACCGGCTCCGATGGCGAGACACGGTTTCTCGTCGAGGATGGTGACTACGTCGTCGAGGCCGAGTCCGACGAGGGGAGCGCCGAAGACCAGTTTTCCCTCGAAGGCGACGATGAGGTCACGCTCACTGTCGTTTCCGACGAGGAAACCCACAGCCTCACCGTCACCGTCCAAGACGAGGAAGGCGACCCCGTCTCGGGAGCCTCGATCACGGTCGAAAGCGAAGATATGGGCGTCATCGAGGGATTTCGTAACAGTCCCACGGAGGCAGAAACCGACGCCAGCGGGCAGTCCTCTTTCGATCTGGTCGAGGGGCAGTATACGGTCACCGTCGAGGCCGACAACGAGAAAAACGACCAAGCCGTCGAGATCGAGGACGGTGACGAGGAGGCCACGCTCACCCTCGATGTCGCGGAGGACGAAGAAGAAGAAGAGGAGGGCCGGGTGGGCCCGAAAGAGGCCGAGGGTGAGGTCGACGAGGACGAATCCGCGAGTCACGGAACCGAGCGCGGATCGACGGTGCTCTATCTCGATCTCGAAGGGCTGTTTCTCGATCTCCTCGGACTCGAAGTCGACCTCCACGAGGTCGTTCTCGACATCCGGGCGATCACCGGCGAGGGGAACCTCCTTGGCAACCTGCTGTCGGCGGTCGCGGGGCTGTTGGACTCGCTGTCGGGCGTGCTCAACCGCCTGCTCAACACCATCGAGAGCAAGCGGTCCGGACTCAAGAACTCAATCGACAAAATCGCATCGGGCCGGGCGCTCAACCGTGCCGGGGAGCGCCTCACCCGGTCGAGCGTCGCCGGGAAGACGGTCACGCTCCCCGCCGGCGGCCGGATCTTGGACGCGGTCGTGCGGGTTGGAGACTCGGACCGGCTCGACGAATTGCGGGGCCGAGTGCGTTGGAGGGGTTCGCGGGTGGAAATTCTCGAGGCGTCGGCTCGGCTCAATCGAGAACCGCTACCGGAGCTTGCCTTGGTGGTCGAGGGGTTCCCCAACCTCTTTGCCGGGGACCCGGAAGCGCGCGCGCTCCGCTCCGGCGCGGAGCCACTCACCGGCCTCGCCACGCTGTGGGCGAGCATGCGTCCGAAACCGGACGCGGACTCGCCCGGCATCGGGACGCGGATCGAGATCATCTACAACCGCACCGATAGAGCCATCCGCGAGATTACGGGTGGAACGT
>JADFQH010000124.1 GCA_022561895.1 Methanobacteriota archaeon
CGTCCGCGAGTTCGCGCATCGCCTCCATCGCGCGATCCTCGACGTTGACGGTCTCATCTCCCTCGTCTACTTCCTCGGAGTCCTCGTCAGCTATCCCGGAGTCCTCATCCGCTATCTCGGACTCTTCTCCGTCCGTCGTCTCGGCAGCTGCCGACTCGGATCCAGTCGCTGTTTCGCCCACATCGGCGGATTCGGTTTCCGCCGGTTCGTTCGCGGCAGTCGGCTCCTCCGTCTCGCTGGCATCGGCTTCGGCGGTCTCCTCCGGTTCGGGCACCTCGATATCCGCCTCGCCCGGCTCCTCGACCTCGTTGCCCGAGGAGAAATCCATATCGAACTCGGCTTCGATCTCGGCGCGTTCCCCCTCGTCGAACTCATAACGCGCGTCCTCGTCGGCCATCTCGGACTGGGATACGTCCGTCGATTCGGCGTCGAACGGCTCGGAATCGATCGACTCCGAATCGTTCGATATGTGGTCGTCGTTCTCGAAATCCCCGAGATCGTCCGAAGTCGATTCGTCGTCGGTTGCGGGTTCGACACTCGCGGCTTCGCTCGTCTCGACTCGCTCCTCGTCCGGCTCGGCCCGCGTTTCGACCGTCTCTCCCCCGCTGTCAGCCGCGTCCGATTCGCCCATCGCGGTCCCTGTCTCCGGTTCCTCCATCGACTCGGTAGCTGCCGACTCGGACGAGGAGAGTTCGGATGGATCGCCCGGGTCGGCGGAGGTCTCGGTATCGATCTCTTCGGTGGACGGAGCGGAATCACCATCTTCGCGCTGTAGCGCCCCGAGATCGACCGAGCCCCCATCGTCCTCGTCGGGAGTGATTCCCGGCGGTGAGACCTCCTCGACCTCGCCTGCAACGAGACGCGCCGCACCGAGTGCAGTTTCGCGAAGCGCCGCGAGGTAGGCCGGCGTCGTCCCGTACTCCTCGCGCGCGAGTGAAATTCCAGTTCCGGATTCGCCGTCTTCGCCCTCTTTGAGCGCGCGGGCGAATTTGCCGATCCGCCGGAGGGTGTGATCCGCGGCCTGTACGGTCCAGCGATCCCGCGTCTCGGCGTCCACCTCCGCAATACTCTCGGGACGAACGGAGGTGTAGACGCGATCGGAGTCCTCGGGCTGGAACGTGTTCGCCTTCCCCGTGACGGCGACGAACATGGGCGGGTCGGCGCGTTCGAGAAACGCCAGCGCGTCGGGCTGGTACTGGCCGGCATAAACCACGAACGCGCCGGTGGGATCGACCACGCGGGCGCGGACCACCTCGTCGTTGACCCGCTGGACCTCGGTGAGGACGCCCACCGCAAAGAGGCGGTTGACCCGCGCGCCCGTCGGCGTGATGACGTACTTGGGCGCGCGCTCCTCGTCGCTGTCGGCGTATTCGAGCGACGAAGCGTCGAACTCGCAGGCAAAGAGCCGATGAGCGATTTCTCGAGTGCCGGGCCCGGAATCGTCGT
This sequence comes from Methanobacteriota archaeon, assembly GCA_022561895.1. GTDB lineage: Archaea > Halobacteriota > Halobacteria > Halobacteriales > Halalkalicoccaceae > Halalkalicoccus. The sequence continues at coordinate 1,447 of JADFQH010000124.1, forward strand.
TCTCGCTCCCGGAGGCGCTCATTCGCCTACCTCCGCGAGCAGCGCCGTCGCGCGCTCGGCGGGCGACTCGTCGCTCTCTCGGAACTCGCTCGCATTGAGGTTCGCGCCGTACTCATCGACGCTCAGCGACCCTCTAATGGAATACTCCCGGCCGACGAGCGTCTCACGGATCGAATCCGCGACGACCTCCTGATCCATCGCGTCGCGAGCCTGCTCGCGTGCATCCTCGATACCCCCGCCGTAGATCTCGCGAGTCAGCTCGGTTCCAAGAATCGTGGTCACAGTGCCGGTCCCGTCATCGAGAATTCCCTTCACTCTGAGGTCGTCCTCGCCCTCGACCTGTCCGTGGCTCCGACACTGGCCTTTCTGAACCACGCGCCCGCATTCGGGACAGCGCTGGATCAGTCCCGACCCGTCCCGGACCGCGACGATCGTTCCGACCAGTTCGACATCGAACGCCCCGCCGTTTTCTACTGCGTCGCCGATCGGTTTTCTCGGAGCGCTCTCGCTGACCCTGATCTCGCGGTCGAGCGGCGATACCGTCGTAAACTCCGAGCAGTTGACGGAGGGAGCTCCTCTAAATTCGCGGATATAGACGTTCTCGAACCGCAGATCCGCACCTTCTTCGATCTCTCCCCTCGGCTCCCAGTCGGTAAACGGCAGCCGAGCGTTCTCGTCGCCGAGCACACCCGAAAGGATCTCGGTTTCGCCGTCCCGCCCGTCGATCGTGCGGGTCTCGACTTCGAGGACGCGGGCTTCGACGCTCAGCCCTCGATCGCCCGGCGTCACGCTCGAAAGATCGCTCTCGCCGCCGATCTCGTATTGGACATCTATCGAACTGTCTTCGAAAACGAGCGTCGTCGATTCGCCCAGATTGAGTTCGGGATGGCCATCCCATTCGCGGACGCCGGCGTTACCAGCACTGACGGTGTCGCCCGGCGAGAGACCGAACTCCTCCCAGGCGGTGTAGTCGATTGTCCCACTTGCGTCGGCGAGTACGCCTTCGGTAATCACCTGTTCGTTACCCTGATACCGGATCGAGCGCTTGCCGGCGGTGAGCACCCGTGCGGTGACGGTGACGTTGCCGTCGGCGGTGGTGATCTCGCCGATCGCCTTCGATTCGGGCTCGCTTCCTCCCGAGCCATCGCCGTACTTGCGGCGCAAGCTCTGGACGGCCTCGTCCATCGGCACGCTGTAGGAGACGAGGTTTTCTAAATCCTGTTTGACCTCCTCTTTGTCGATACCGAGGTCGGAGGCGAGCGCCTCGGCACGTTCGTCTACGCTCATCACCTCCAATTGCGCGTGATCGTCTATAAAGGGTCGCCCGCCGGTTGAACGTGCTGCTGTGAACCACCTGCGATCGTAGCTCACACAATCGTTATTACTACCGGTAGCCTGAATTCTCTTGGGATGGCGACAACAGAATACACGACGAAACGACGCGAGTTCCTCGGTTTCGCCGGTAGTGCGTTGCTGGTTGGTGCTGCGGGCTGTACGGATCTCGGGATCGGTGAAAGCGGTGGAGATGGCGGAAACGGTAGCGGCGGGAACGGAAACGACAGCAACGGGAACGGCGGTGGGGACAGTGGAAACGGCGGAAACGGTGGTGGAGGCGACACCAACGACGGAAACGGAACGAACAACAGCCAAGAAGAGGGATCCGACGATGAAACCGAAGACGTGACGATCTCCGGTCAAGAGAACGAGGACGTTACCACCGAGGGGAACGTCCTTCTCGAGGACAACGCGGAGCTACGGGGTTCAATCGACGCAGGCGGGGACGTCGAACTCGGACGGGATGCTGAGGTCGACGGCGACATCACCGCTGGTGGCAACGTGGTGCTCGGCCCCGATGCGGAGGCGGATGGGAACGTTACCGCCGGTGGCGACGTGACGCTCGAAGAGGACGCAAGCGTCGACGGCAACGTCGAGAGCGAAGGGGCCGTCACCCTCGGCAACGACGCCGAGATCGACGGCAACGCGACCGGCACGAGCGTCGAGCTCGGATCCGATGCCGAAGTCGACGGCGAGATCCAAGAGACCGGCTGATCGTCAGTCAAATCCCTCGATCTCGCGTTCGATATCCGCGAGGTCGAACGCAGCAACCCTTCTATCGTCGTGATCGGCGTAGAACGCTCCCGCAGAAAACGGGCCGAACGATTCCTGCGTGAGCCAGACGCCGTCGGTGTTCGCGGTCGTCTCGCCGCTGAACTGCGTACGGTACTCAAGCGACTCGCGGTCCACGACGTGGAACACGCTCGGGTCGGCCTGCTCGGTAAAGAACCAGTAGCCACCGCCATCCCCGTTGGAGCGATACAGCGCGATCCCCTCGGGGTCGTTCCCCCGATCGAGGGAGCTGTCGTCGAAAACGCTCGTTACGGTTCCGTGAAACTCCCCATCGAGACCGTATAATTTGATCGACTGGTTGGCTTCGTCGGCGATCACGAGCCGGTCGTGTTCGGGATCCCCGTAGATCGTCTCCACTTCTTCGAGCGCGCCCGGCTCCTCGGTCGCCCCGAACGCGCCGACGAACGCCGCCTCGATGCCGCTTTCCTCGATCGACACCCGGTACTGTTTGATTCGCTCGCCGAGATCCTCCTGCCCGTCGGCCTCGTAGTTGTCGGTGACGTAGATATCGTAGCCCCCCGAGTCGGGAACGATCGTACAGCCGTAGGGCGCGAGGAGTTCGTTTTCGCCGAACGTACCGACCGACTCGCCATCCGGCATCCGAAGCACCTGTACTCGACCGTTGTCGCGCTCGACGACGAACGCCCACTCGTCGACGATATCCACCTCATTCGGGTAGCGAAACTCGTTGAGACCAGTTCCTTCGGCTCCGATCCGCTCGCGAAACTCGCCGCTCGTCGCGTCGAAGACGAACAGTTCGTCTCCCTCTTTATCCGTAACGACCAGCAGGTGATCGTCCTCGCCGTACCAGATGGCCGGCGTGTCGGTGGTGTTGCCCATCTCCGGTGTGAAAAACGCCTCCGTGACGGCCCCGTCTCCCGCGTCGGAGTCGTCCGCGTCCTTTCCCTCCATCGTCGTGTCGTCGCTCTCCGTTCCGGTTGCTGGCGGGTCCCCCGAGCCGCCGGAGTCGATTCCGGACGCGCCGAAATACGTCGCTCCAGCGCCGAGCGCGCCAGCCCCGAGAATCGCGAGGACGGTCCGCCGGCGTGCGTCGACCATACCCGTCGTTCTCGTAGCGATACAAATCGGTTCCCCTCTGGTTCCGTAGAGCCACCCGTCGGGCGATACGAAGGGATTTCCCCGCCCGTTGCCGTAGCCTCGCTATGAACGTCCTCGTCAACGCCGCGATGAGTGCGGACGGAAAGCTCTCGAACCGGCGGCGCGAGCAGATCGCTATCAGCGGTCCCGCCGACTTCGAGCGGGTCGACGCGCTCAGAGCCGACAGCGACGCCGTGATGGTCGGCGTCGGAACCGTCCTCGCCGACGACCCCCATCTCACCGTCAATGTGTCCGCCAGTGCGGCCCGCACGCGCGGCGAGCCGTCCCAACCCACGAGAGTTATCGCCGACTCGCGGGCCAGGACCCCACCGGATGCCCGAGTTCTCGATGAGGTCTCGAAAACCTATCTGCTCGTGAGCGAGGCGGCTCCCACGGATCGGATCGAGGGACTGAGGAGCGACGGCACGAGGATCATTACGGCCGGAGCCAAGCGGGTGGATCTCTCGAAGGCGCTCTCACAGCTTGATTCTATGGGAGTCGAGCGGCTGATGGTCGAGGGCGGGGGCGAACTGATCTTCTCGCTGTTCGACGCTCGACTCGTCGACGAACTCTCGGTGTTCGTCGGCCCGACCATGATCGGCGGACGGGAGGCTCCGACGCTCGCGGACGGCGAGGGGTTCCTCAGGGAGTTTCCGAAGCTCTCGCTCGAATCCATAGAACGGCTCGATGAAGGGCTCTTGCTTCGCTGGCGGGTTTAGTGGGTCTCGAACATTCGATCGGCGACGTGCTGGTACTCGACCATTGCCTTGTCGCGAAGCACGAAGTACGCAAAGGCGAGGACGAGAAGCCCGATGAGCGCCATCCATCCGGCAAGCAGCATGTCGCCGCCGGTCACGATGGTGTAGCTTCGGTACTCGACAAGGGCGCTTACTGCCGTGAGACCGGCGGTGAGAACGCTGTAAAATACCAGTAACACTGAATGGATCGTTAGTTCGAGAAGCTCCTCTTGCATATCGGTTCTACCGGTGGTGGTCGTTGATAGCCTTTCCGGTCTTGGAAGCAGTGATCCACTGGACTCCATCCGACCGTATAGAAGAAGGGACGAGCAGGGTCGTCCCCATCCACCTTCGTAGTCCACGCTGGCTCACACCAGCGCAGACGCAAATTGCATCGATAACATGATAAATAAATCGGTATCGATCGGTGCAGTGGCTCGTCTTCCGTGCCAGCTCACATTCGACGCGAAGATTGAATCCATCAGCGAACTGTATGTTCCCATGAACAGTGATCGACTGATCGACCGGGCGATCGACGAAGCACCCGTCGGCGTCACGATCGCGGACGCTCGGAAGGACGACAACCCGCTGATCTACCTCAACGACGCCTTCGAGCGGCTGACCGGCTACCCGAAAGACGAGACGATCGGGAACAACTGCCGGTTTCTGCAGGGCGAGCGAACCGACCCCGCATCGGTCGCCGCGATGCGTGCGGCCATCGCCGCGAAAGAGCCGGTCAGCGTCGAACTGCGAAACTACCGCAAGGACGGCACGGAGTTCTGGAATCAGGTCGATATCGCCCCGATCGGCGAGGAGACCGTCACACACTTCGTCGGCTTTCAGACCGATATAACGGCGCGAAAACGAGCCGAGTTCGAGGTCGAACGCCGAATCGAAGAGGTCGAAAACGAACGCAGCAAGGTAGAAGCGGTGCTCGAACGGATCGACGGCCTGCTCGAAGACATCACCCGGACGCTCGTCGAGGCGACCACCCGCGAGGGGATCGAACGCGCCGTCTGCGATCGACTGACAGCCGACGACGCCTACGATACCGCCTGGATCGGCGAGCACGCTCTGAGAAGGAACGGGATCGTGCCGACGACGTGGTCCGGCCCGATCGATCTCGAGGGGAGCAGCCTCCCGATGGATCGAAACGACGGTTTCGTGGGGGAGGCCCTCGCAACTGGCGGTTCGCGATTCATCCACGACACCGAGATGGCGTGGCACGAACGAGAGGGCGATTCCGGATCGACGAGGGCCGCAATCGCGCTCGTCTCCGGGGAGACGAACTACGGCGTGCTCGTCGTGAGTGCGGCCCAGTCGACCGGGTTCGACGATCACGAGCGCGTCGTTCTGGAATCGATCGGCCGCGCGATCGCAACCGCCTGCAACACGCTCGAAAGCCGACGAATCCTGACCGCCGACAGTATGGTTGAGCTTGAGTTCGATCTCGCGGACGACGATCTCTTTTTCGTCTCGCTCTCCGCCCGCGCTGGCTGCCGGTTCGAGTACGAAGGATCGGCTCACGACGGCGATTCGCTCCTGTTTTTCACCTCGAAAGGAGCCGACCCCGACCGCCTCCGTGAACTGTCAGTAGGGTGTGGGGATCTGACGGACGTGACCGTCCTGCGGGCGACCGGGAGCTCCGGACTCATCGAGTTCCGGTTATCGGGCGTCTCGCTCGTAACGAAACTGGCAAACAGGGGCGTTCGGATCCGGTCGATGCACGCCGAGGGCGGCGAGGGGCGGCTCTGCCTGCTCGTTCCCGGTGGCACAAGCCCACGCTCGGTCGCCGAACTGGTGATGGAAGGCTGTCCGAACGCGACGCTTGCGGTCTCGCGCGAGCACGACCGACCGCCGCTGACCGACGAGGAGTATCGCCAAGGGGTCGAAGAGGGGCTGACCGACCGCCAGCTGCTCTCGCTCCGGAAGGCCTTTTTCAGCGGCTACTTCGATTCGAAACGCCGGATCACCGGAACGGAGATCGCAGCGTCGATGGGGATCTCGCGCTCGACGTTCCACCAGCACCTCCGGGCAGCGGAGCGCAAACTCCTCGCCGAGTTCTTCGATCGGAACTAGACGATCGATCGAAGGTCGTGTTGGAGTTTAGTTGTGTAGGTGTAAAACAGCCATTCTGATACACTCCAGCCCATCTACCCGACTAGTCGGGTAGCTCGTTCATTATATATTCTCGCCTACTAGCGAGTGGAGTATCACAATGGCAAAACAGGCAGGAATTTCACGACGGCGATTCGTACAGATAGGTGGCGGCGTGGCCGTCATCGGTCTCGCCGGCGGCTTTGCGAGTGCGGACGATCATGACGGTGACGATTACGACGAGGGCGGAGACTCGGTGGACGACGGGATGGCGAACGTCCGGGTTGCTCATCTCTCGCCGGACGCGCCGAACGTCGACGTGTTCGTCGACGACGAGGCGGTTCTCGAAGACGTCCCCTTCAAGGCTGTAAGCGAGTATCTCGAACTGCCGGCCGGCAGTTACAACGTCAAGGTCGCACCCGCGGGCGAGGGTTCCGACGGCGCGGTCTTGGACGAGGATCTCGACGTGCCCGCCGCCGATCTCACCGTGGCGGCGACCGGCGAGGTCGCGGGCGAGAACCAGCCGCTCTCGCTCTCCGTGTTCGAAGACGACAACAGCGATCCCGGCGCGGATACGGCGCGGGTCCGGGCGGTCCACGCTTCGCCCGACGCCCCCGCTGTCGACGTGGCCGTCGCAGAAACCGGCGACGCGCTGTTCGAGGCCGTCGAGTTCGGCGATGCGGGCTACGCCGAGGTTCCCGCCGGCTCCTACCGGGTGTGTGTCTACCCCGCCGATGAGCGCGAGGAGGCGGTGCTCGGTGTGGATGTCGAGGCCGAAGAAAAT
>JADFQH010000125.1 GCA_022561895.1 Methanobacteriota archaeon
CGATGGAGCTCGCCGCTGTTATCGACGATCCGCTCTTTGACCCCCGGGAATTGGGCGTCCAGCGCGTTGAGGGCCTCCCCGAGGGAGGTCGCCTCGACCTTGACGGAGTCATGGCCGTCAGTGACCCGGCGAAGAGGTGTTGGGATCTTTATCACAGCAGAGGCCATCATCGCGCCTCATTTCAACAGGGCTTCTGGCTTCATTCTAAGGCAGCAGGACGGGAAAAGCTACTCGCTTGAGGCGGCCCTAGCCCTCTACCACGTCCCCCCCGACTGGGTCAACGCGCACGCCGCGCTGCTTGACCCACTCCAGCCCTCTCTCGATGGCCCCTTCGTCGCCCTCTAGCTCCAGCACTACCCAGCCCTGGTCCTCGGCAACCTCCGCCCGGCGGATGTTGGTCACGACCTCGAACTCTTTCCCCAGCAGATAGATAACGGGCTCCTGTACCAGGTCCTTGGGAAAGGTAAACCTTACCCGGTGCTTCACGATGCTCTCCCCCCATTCCGTATCCTGCTACCGCAGGCCTTTATCCTACTCTGACTCACCCTTGAAGGGTAAAAGGCCTGGCTTTGAGCTCAGCCGGCGGCCAGGATGGGTGTGCTACAGGCCGCCTCGCGCATCTAACGCCTGCTTGAACGACTCGATATGTCGCTCGTAGACGTCGCCCGTCTTCTGTGAACTCGCTTCCGTCGCTTGCTCGGTGTTTCGCGCGATTCGGTAGGGCGCAGAGAGCGTGGGGACGAGCGTCACGTCGTTGGTCACCAGCAGGTCGATCGCCTCATCGTCCATGAACGTGCCGTGTTCGACCGTGTCGACGCCCGCGGCGGCCGTGGCTCTGATTCCTTCCGCGCCGTGGGCATGGGTTGCGACGTGGACGCCTCTTCGATGAGCTTCGTCGATGATCGCTTCGAGTTCCTCATGGGTAAAGGCGAGCGTTTCGGGGTCGGTTCCGGGCGTCGTTACTCCTCCTGTGGCCATGAACTTGATGAAGCCCGCGCCCCGCTTTACCTGCTCGCGGACCGCTTTGCGACATTCGGTGGGGCCGTCGACCTCGCGCCCGAGATGGTGGCCATGCCCTCCAGTAATGGTGATCGAGCGGCAGTTCGCGAGCGTGCGCGGGCCGGGCAGATCGCCCCGGTCGATCGCGCGTTTGAGCACGACATCGAGATCGCGTGCACCCATCGCGCGGACGCTGGTCACGCCCGCTTCGAGCGTCGTCCGTGCGTTCGTGGCCTCCGTCAGCGCAAGCGAAGCGTCACCCTGATGCACCACGTCCTCGACGGTCGCCTGTCCGGAAAGCGAGAAATGAACGTGGGTATCGACCAACCCCGGCAACACGGTGTGATCGGGAAGCGTTTTCACAGCCTCGTCGCCTTGTTGTTCGGCATCGCCGACCGCTTCGATCAGCCCTGTCTCGGGGTCGAACCCGATCGCACCATCGGTCGCTATCACCTCACGCCCGTCGAACAGGCGCACGTCCCGCAGAATCATTACCGGAGCTTATCCGTCTGGGTGCTTCAATGGCACGAACTACTTCGAGAAAAACTCACTCGCTCGAATCAGGGAGCGAAACACCACACCACTCACAGAACGCGACGTCCACTTCGTGCTCGCGATAGCAGTGCGAACAGCGCTGTGCGCTGTGGATTTCGGTGACGAGGTTCTCCCGGCGTGCGAGCAAGAACGCATCAATGGCGCTCAGACCGACGACGAAAAACAACGGAGCTGCCTCCGAAACGGAGGTTCCCGCGAGCGTCAGTGGGCTTTCGACGACGCCGGAGGGAATAAGTAGTACTGTTGTCGCCATGACGACGAGCAGCCACCCCACCGCGCGCTGCCAGCGCCGCAGATAAAGATGGCCCAGCCCCGTGACGGGAAGGGCAAGCACCGCAGCGAGCCACGGCCGCTTTCGAGTACTCTCCATACACTGACTAACCAGTCGGTCAGTATTGAGTATTGCGACTGGGGCTCGTTTCGTATCGTCGTATGTGATTTATTCAGAGCTTTTTCGCCACCATCTCGCCCCATGGCTCGAACCCGTGTCGGTCGTAGAACGCCCGTGCGCGGGTGTTTTCAGGGTCTACGTCGAGAACGAGCCGTTTTAGGGGTAGTTCCTGCTTGCGGGCGAGCGCAGAAGCGGCGTCCATCAACTCATCAGCGACGCCGGTTGCCCGATACGCGGGCGAAACGTAGATCTCGTTTACGACTGCTGCGTCCCAGATCATCGCCAGTCGCTCGGGGAGGACGAAGACGTAGCCAACGGATTCGCCGTCCGCGTCCACAGCAAGTCTTACACACCCTGATTCGTCCTCGATGCAGCGCTCGACCCAGTCGAGATATCTCGTTTGGTACGCCTCGGTTAGCTTTGCTTCGTACGCTGCTTGCTTTTTTTCGCCGCCGGTTCCAGCAGCCAGTTCGGTCTCGAACGCTCGCTTGAGATCCCAGAGAGGGGTTGTATCTCCGTTCGGATCGTACGATCTGATCTCCATACGCGACGTTCGTTGGATGGCTACTTGTGTTCGTCAGTCCTCGCTCAGGAACTCCGCGCTCGGTGCGGTCGTCGGGGTGCGCTGATCGCTGATGATGCGCCGGGCGAGAACGACCCCGCTCGCGAGCAGCACCATGAGCTGCTCGCCGGTCACAGCGACGGGAAAGCGCCGCGCACCCGTGGGACTAACGGTATCAAACCCGGTTCCGTAGTGGGTGTCGGCGGTCGTTCCGAGTTCGATGATCTCGACGAACTCGATGATGAGGCCATTGTGGTACGTAAACACGAGGCTCCCGGTGATCATATAAAACTGGTCGTGGAGCGGCCAGAAGGCGTTGATACCGGTGTCGAACGCGTCGGGAACGATATGGCCAAGCGTCATGGCAACGACGGCGACCCAGACGACACGAACACCGTAGGCTCCCCAGCATCCACGGATATACGACTCCTCGCGAACGTACACATCCCAGACAAAGATGGTAGAGAGCAACGCGGGGAACAACAACGTGTGCAACACCGCTCTGTGGGCACCAGGGACGACAAAACCGATGAACACGTCGAGATCCGGAACGCCGGAAACCCCCATTACAACGAGGATCGCCCGTGTGTCGAAATGTTCCGCGAGAAGCACCGCCCCGATGAGTCCGCCCAAAGCGATATGCACTGTGACTGGTGGCATGGAACTCATTAACACACACCTCCATATGAGTCTATCCGCTAGTAGAGAGGTACGGAGAGCCTCCAGAAAACACGTGGAAAGCACAGTGCTGTGCGGGTCAGTCCATGACAGAGGGCCGTTTTCCGTCTCGACACCGATAGCTATGAGTAGCGAGTAGACGATCGACGAACGGATGTTCGATACCTGTACGATCGTTCGGGGGACTGACCCATGAGCGAGCGCTCGCCGCGCGAGGAGCTTGCCGAAAAGGTTGCTGGCGAGATCACGCTCAGTACTGATCCGGGTGCAACCCTGAGAAAGTGGCGGACGGATTTCACCGTCTCACAGACCGAACTCGCGGAGGCGCTGTCGATCTCCTCGTCAGTGATCAGTGACTATGAGAGCGGTCGTCGAAAAAGTCCGGGGATCGCGGTTATCAGTCGGATCGTGACTGCTCTCCTCGATATCGACGAACAGCGTGGTGGCGACCGCATCCGTCAGCACGCCCGTGTGATCTCCGCGGGTTTTGAAAGCGATATCGTCCAAGACCTCCGCGAGTACCCGGCAACGATCCCCTTAAAGCGGTTTTACGACACGATCGACGCCACAGAAATCGTTTCGGGTAGTTCGGATCGAATCAGCGGCCACACCGTCATCGACAGCATCGAAGCGATCACTCGCCTTTCGAGCGAGGAGTTCTATCGTCTCTACGGCCAGAGTACGAACCGCGCGCTCGTCTTTACCGGTGTCACCCGTGGAGAGTCCCCGCTGGTCGCGATGCGCGTGGTGAATCCGACGCCGAACGCGGTCGTGCTGCACGGACTTTCGGAGAGCGACCTCTGGGAGTATGCTCCGGATCTCGCGCGCATCGACGGCTTTTCGCTCGCGGTCTGTGATACCGATATCGAGACGACGTTAGAGCGACTGCGAGAGCTATCGTAGCCGTTGAAACTGGCTGTACACTGCTTGTACGCCGGCCGCCAATCCACACGCGAGTGTGTATTGACTTTCAACGACGACGATACCCTAACTGACGAGATAGTAGGGATCGGCGAGGATCTTCGGGGCGAGTATCTCTCGGATATCGCGTGCGCGAAACGCAAACACCCGCAGCCCGTTCAGATCGTACATATCGAGAGCACCCGCGCGTTCGAGATCCTCCTGAATCTTCGAGCGGTTCCACGTAATCGGCATCGTATACTCGTGTGAGTGATGCGTGATCTCCTCGCAGCTCACATCGTCATGGCAGATCACGCCCTCATACGAGCGCGTCTCGATATACGGAACGTCGAGCTGGGCCTCGATATAATGGATCTGCGAGGAGCGAATCCAGTTCGTTCCGATGCTCAGATACCGGACGTTTTCTCGATCGAGCTTTCCGAAACAGCCGTCTTTCGCCCACGTATCGGTCTGATTGCAGCCCGTAAACCGGTAGGGACCACGGACGAGGATCGAGTTCGTCGGATCGTTTGTTCGGTACTCACAGTCCTCGAGAAACAGTCGCGAGAACGCGCCGAACTTCGGCAGCGAGTGCTCTTTGTGATACACCCCGCCGTCGATCGAGCGGAACGAGGGTGTAAATCCCGGATTGAGCACCGACTCGAAGCGCTCGTCGAATCGGCCCAACAGAAACGTATAGGGATTTCGCTCGAACGCCGTTTTGAGGTCTCGCAGCCCGGCATGGACGAAAACGGTCTCCGCATCGGCGTACGAATCGAGAACCCGATCGAACGTCCCTTCCGCGACGGGACCGATCGTTCTCCGTTGCCTTCGCTGCGCCGCCATCGATGTGCGGTTACGAACCGTCCGACCCCGGTGGTAGCTCTGTCCCATGATCCGGGTTGCTGTGCTAAACAGCGATTCGCCTTGCTGACTGGGTCCCGGTAGCTCCATTGTACTCACCCACCTATCGTGTAGATCCACTAACTGATTAGTATATCGTATGTCACGATATGAATATCTCAGGGCGGTGAAACGGGGCTGTGGCTCCCGACTCGAAGTGACACGACTGTACACGTATCCGAAACGAAGACTACTCGATGAAACGGTACTTTCGCTCGCCCATCCGCCCCCAGCCGCCGAAGACGAACTCCGACTCGGGCGCGGTGAACTCCTCTATCTCGCCGTCGTGTTCGGTCTCGATCGCGTGGTTGTGCACGTCGTGGACGCGCTCGTACTCCTCGAAGGAGAGATCGTACCGGCGCTCGATCTGCTCGTCGATCGTGAGATCGTCGATCTTTTCTTCCCACGTGTTTTGAACGGTTTCTGCGTGGATCTCCGCCTGCGCGCCGCTGCCATAGGAACCGACGAGCAGGCGCTCGCCCGCCAGATCGCGACCCTCGTCGAAGGCGGTCTTGAGCGCGCTCGTGCGCGCGAGGTGGACCGAACCGGTGTACCAGTTGCCCACGTTTCGCGAGATCGTGAGCGTGGGATCGATCACTCGGGCGTACCACTCTCTGTATGATTCGGTTCGTTTCAGCCCATCCATATACTCCCTGAGTGCGTCCTCGTACTCCGAATCGTTATCGAACGCCTCCTCTCTGGGTTGGCGGCCGATCTCCTCGGCCAGTTCGTCCTCGATTGCCGTATCACGGGTCATGTGACGGTAGGCAAACAGGGCGGCTTTTCGGACCATCCCCGGAAACGGCGTGTGAAACGGCCCGTAGGCGAAGTCCTCGGCCGTAACGCGACCGGCGACGCTCTCGAAATCCTCCAAGGCTTCACGCATGCGCGCGAGATACACCTGTACGCTCCGTTTGCCGTCCACACTCGGGAACTGCTGGTTCGGCTTCAGAAAGTCGGTCTCGTCGGCTGAACCGTAGCCCTGTTCGGTCGATAGCGAGACGAGATCTGGGTCCTCGGAGATTAGCATGGCGACCGCGCCCGCTCCCTGCGTAGCTTCGCCGGGATCGTTTCGTGCGTACAGTGCGGTGTCGGTCGCGATCACCAGCGCCGATCGTCCTCTATGTCGCCCGGCTTTGATCCAGTTGTAGGCGTCGTCGATCGACTGGGTTCCGGCGACGCAGGCGAACTTCCGCTCGCCCTTGTTGGCGTGGCTGAACTCACCTTCAAAGACCTCTTCGAGACAGCCCGCGATGTAGGTCGAGACGGGTTTCGAGTTGTCGAATGCGCTCTCGGTCGCAACGTCGATCCGGCCGATATCCTCGGGTTCGAGACCCTCGTGTTCCATCAGCCGGTGGGCGGCGTTCGCCCCCATCGTAACGATATCCTCGTAGGTATCGGGAAACGAACTCGCGTTCAGCCCCAGCCCTTTCGTGTACTTCTCGGGGTCCTCGCCCTTCGCCGGGGCGAAGGTGTTCGCCAGATCGAGTGTTAATTTTCCGGTCCAGATTTCGACGGCGTCGATACCGACCTCGGTCATGTGTCGTATCTATCGTTCGGATTATATGGGTCTGTCGACTACGGATTCGACGATCGACTAGATCTCGGGATCGATCCCGTCGGCGGTGTCCTGTATCTGTCGTGCGTCGAGGACGGTTCCGTCCGCCGAGAGGATCTGTACCGTGATTACGTAGCGATCGTCGAAGTCCGCTTCCTCGAATGATGGGCCGTGATGGAGCGTCCCGCTTTGCTCGCTCGACTCGACTGATTCGCTTGCTTCCGGCGTATCGAGGTTCTCGAAGTCGGCCGTGACGATCACGCCCTCATCGTCGAGTTCGTACTCGATGCTGTAGCTCACGGTTCCGTCCTGACCGGGCGGTGTTGTCCCGCTCTCGTCGGAGATCTCGATCGTCTCGAACCTGCTTTCCTCGATGGGATCTTCGCTCGTGACGTTTTCGACCGTGAGCTCGAGTGCATCCCCGCTCCCGCCACCCGACGTGTAGACGGTCACTGTCCCGTTCTCCCTCGGATCGAGCAATATCGTGTCGGTTCCATTGGCGTCCGTCGACCCCATCGTCGTGGGGAGTCCGGCAACCTCGGTGTCGTTTACCGCATAGTTGATCATCGCACCTTCCGCGCTTGGGTCCGTAGCCACGCTCAACTCGGGCTCTGCGTTCTCGCCCGCATCGACCGTACAGTTCGTCTCGCAGGTCACGCCCTCCTGTTCTGCGGTTGTATTCAGATCCCAGAACGTCCGAAATGCCGCGTCAGAGCCATTACCCGCCTCCGCGTCCTCTCCCTCAGGTTCTGTGACGGTGAACGAGACGTTTTCGTACGCCTCGTCACCAATCGAGAGGGTGAGGTTCCCGGCTTCTTCCGGAACGAAGGTTGCATGCCCGTCAGAATCGGAAACCGTGTCGTTCTCAAGACCGGCTCCGTCGGGGGTCACAGTAGCCCCGCGTGTCGGATTGTTGAATCGGTCGCGGACCTCGACGGTCACCGATTCATTCACTGCTGTCTCCGTCTTACTCACCGGAACGATATACGCTGCGTCCTCGCTGCCCGTTCCACCCAGTTCGACGCTTGCCATCCGCAGTTCGTACGTCTCGTTGCCGTCGAGTTCTATCGTGATCTCGTTGTCCCCTGTCGTTACACTAACGTTCTCGTCTTCCTCGGCGTCGATGAGCGACGCTTCGACTTCATCGGGGAGCTGTGTCGGCAACCGGAGCTCGATCGGGCCATTACCATCACCGGTGATCTCGATCGTGTTCGTCGAGACGCTTTTCGGGTGTGTATCGAGCGAGATGGTCCCGCTTCGTGATTCCGAGACGGACCCCTCAAGCGCGACCAGCGTGATCCGATCCCCGTCGATCAGCCGCTGGTCGGCCAGCGGGACGACGACCCCGTCGTTGTCGTTGTAGAGCAACGAGTGTTCGTAGACGGTTGTCGGTGCATTGGTGTATTCGCTGTAGCGCGGGCGGTAGACGAGCGAACTGGTCTCATACTGCTGTTCAGTTTCGTTTAAAACGTCAGCGATATTTTGGATCTCCCCATCCGCTGCGACCGCGTTCTCGATCACGATCTCGCCGTTTTCCGTCCGTAGCTGCCCCGCGGGATCGGGAGGGTTGAGAGCGAAAATCCGGTTTCGGAACTCCGTCCCCAGTCCGACGGAAACCGACTGTGAACTCCCGGTTCCCGCCGTCGAGAGGATCGCGTTTCGTACGTCTTGGAGGTCCCCCTGGACCTGTGTGTTGTGATCGAACTCGTCCGCACGGTTCTGCTCGGGGACGACGACGGC